>JANXTA010000071.1 GCA_025356395.1 Betaproteobacteria bacterium | reverse complement strand
GTCGGTCAGCAACGCTTCGACGTTGAGCTCCGCACCGTTGCCGGTCGACTTCTTCGCGTTGATCAGGCTCGTGACATTGCTGGTGCCGCCGACCGCGGTGAGTTGCTGGTTCTTCACGTCGAAGTGATAGATGTCGAAGCTGACGCGGGCGCGCTTGTTCAGCAGGTCCGCCTTGATCCCGGTCTCGTAGGACGTGGTCGTCTCGGGCGCGGCCGAGGTCAGCAACTGGCCGCTCGAAGGCGAATTGAAGCTCGCTCCGCGAAAGCCGGTAGCGACTCGAGCGTAGGCGCTCAGGTCCTCGTTGATCTTGTAGGTGCCGCTGACGTCGCCAGTGACCTTGGAGGCGCTCAACTTGACGGCACCCGGATCCAGGAAGCCGATCCGCTTCGCGAACGTCTTCTTGTCGTCGGTGTAGCGCACGCCGGCGCGCAGGTTGAGTTGCTGGGTCACGTCGTAGGTCGCCGAGCCGAACGCCGCATACGCTGCGTTGAGCTGCGACGTGGTCGCGTAGCTGCTCGGCTTGCCGGTGCTGCTGGTGTAGGTGTAGTTCTCCGCGGTCAGGTCCTCGAAGAAGTAATAGAGGCCGCCCTGCCAGCCGAGCGGACCTGGCGTGTCGGACGAGATCCGCAGTTCCTGGGTGAGCTGCTTGTGATCGGTGACGCCCCCGCTGGTCTCAACCGGGAACGGGGTGTTGGTGCCGTCGCCGCCGTCGATGTCGCCGCGCGTGAAGTAGCGGCCGATGGTTTCGTAGCCGGTGATGGAGCTCAAGGTGAAGCCGTTGAACTTCCAGTTCAGATTGGCGCTCGCGCCCTGGGTCCGCAGGTTCTGCTGGTTCTTCCCGTTGGACGAGATGAAGTCCTCGTTAAAGCCATCGACGAGGTCGTTGGTGCCCTTCTTGATGATGTTGGCGCGGAAGACCCGGGCCGTTCCCGCCAGCGCGCGGGCATGCACGCTGAACAACGCGTTGAACTGTGCGGTGGGCTGGTAGAGGAGCTGGATGCGCGCCGCCCCGTCGTCGTAGCCCTCGGTCTTCTGACCGTTGTAGAGGTTCGTCGGATCGCGGCTCTCGACCGTGACCCAGTCGCGGCGGTGTTCGCCGAGGACCGATGCGCGGATCGCCCAGTCCTGGCCGAGCGGCATGCTCGATGCCGCTTCGAAGTTGGTGGTCGCGAAGGACCCGAACGAGATCGAGGCGTAGCCATCGGTCGCGCCGAGCGTCGGCTTGACCGAGTTGAACTTGATCACGCCGGCCGGCGTGTTGCGACCGAACAGGCTGCCCTGCGGTCCGCGCAGGACCTCGACGTTCTCGAGGTCAAAGATCGGGAAGCCTTTCAGGATTGCGTTCTCTTGGACGATGTCGTCGTAGATCAGCGAGACCGGCTGCGACGCGTAGGTGTTGAAGTCGGTGTTGCCGTAGCCGCGGATGTAGACCCGCGGAAAAGTCCGGCCGTTGGACGATTCGATGTTCAGGCTGGGGGCCTTGCCGCCGAGGACACGAAGGTCCTGGCCCGAGGTCGCGATGGTTTCCAGCGTTTCGGCGTTGAGGACCGTCGCCGAGACCGGCACGTCTTTGTAGTTTTCCGTCTTGCGCTGCGCCGTGATGTTGACCTGATCGAGCTGCACGTTTGACGCCGACGCGACGACCGGATCGGCCTGCTGAGCGATCGCGTTCTGGACTGGCCATGCCGCCAGGACCGCAAGCAATACGGCTGCGCGTGGATGCTGCCCTGGCGAGCGACGTGACCTAGCCGACTGCCTGGGAGCTGGAAGGGCAATGCGCATGGGGACGTCCCGATCGTGGTGTGAATGAGGGCTCGCTGATCCGTCCTCTCCCACGAAACATCACAATCTCGCAGAGCGATGAAACAGACGTTCACTCATGAGCACAACGTGTGCCAGATCATCACCGCCGTGACGACCTGGCCCACACCTCGCGGATGCGCGGGGTGACGAGGCGCGGCTACGTGCCCGCCATGGCTGCGATGATCCGAACCGCCGACATGCGCCATCTGCGGCTCATCAGCAAATGCACGCACCAGCATGGTGAGTCTTGTGGAGGGATGCCGGGTCGTACGTCCCTATTCCGGCGGCGTACCCGGGTGGGTATGGGGCGGCGACGCGAACGGCCGATGGACCTGAGGAAATTGGTGCCGGCTGCAGGAATCGAACCTGCCACCTGATGATTACAAATCAACTGCTCTACCAAATGAGCTAAGCCGGCGTGGCCGCGATTCTAGCGGAGCGTTTCGTTCCGAGGAAGGAACGGCGACGGGCCTGTTGCTACTTGACGATCGTCAGGTGCGGACGGCCCTTGGGGCCGTCGGTCGGCGGCTGCGGGTTGTCCTCGGGCTGCACCACCTTCAGCACGTCGCGGCCCTTGCTCGACTCGCGTTCCGGCTGCGCGTCTTCGGGTGCCGCGGTGACGACCGGGGCCGGCAGGGCGGGCGGCTCGTGGCCTCGGCCGATGGCCGCGTCGGCCAGGTCGAACGCCATGCCGTGGCCGTTCTCGCGCGCATAGATCGCACTGACGTTGATGATCGGGACCGAAATGGTCCGAGCCTTGCCGCCGAAGCGCGCCTGGAACTCGACGAGATCATTGCCGATCTGCAGCTTGCTAGTGGCCAGCGCGCTGATGTTCAGCACGATCTCGTTGTTCTTCACGAACTCCTGCGGGACCCGCGTCGTCGCGTCGACGTGCACGGCCAGGAAGGGCGTGTAGCCGCTGTCCGTGCACCACTCGTAGATGGCACGGATCAGATAAGGTTTGGTCGACGGCTCGGACATGGCGATGACTCGGCTTCCATGCTACGAAGAAAGCGACGGGCGTAGCAACACCCGCGTCAGCGGCGCATCACCTTCTCGGACGGCGTCAGTGCCTCGATGTACGCGGGGCGCGAGAAAATGCGTTCCGCATACTTCATCAGCGGCGCCGCGTTCTTGCCGAGTTCGATGCCGTAGTGACCCAGGCGCCAGAGCAGCGGCGCGATCGCGACGTCGAGCATCGAGAAGTCGTCGCCGAGCATGAACTTGTTCTTGAGGAACACCGGCGCGAGCTGCGTCAGGCGATCGCGAATCCCGGCGCGGGCCTTCTCGTGCGCCTTTTCGTGACCCTTGGCCACGACGTTCTCGAGCGTCCCGACGTGCAGGAACAGTTCCTTCTCGAAGTTGAACAGGAACAGTCGCGCGCGGGCGCGCATCACCGGGTCGGCGGGCATCAGCTGCGGATGCGGGAAGCGCTCGTCGATGTACTCGTTGATGATGTTCGACTCGTACAGGACGAGGTCGCGCTCGACCAGGATCGGCACTTGGCCGTACGGGTTCATCACCGAGATGTCCTCGGGCTTGTTGAAGAGATCGATGTCGCGGATCTCGAAGTCCATGCCCTTCTCGAACAACACGAGGCGGCAACGCTGACTGAAGGGGCAGGTCGTGCCCGAATATAGAACCATCATTTTTTTGTTCCCCTGAAAAAGCAAAAGCCGGGGAGCGAGTGCGCTCCCCGGCCTTGGCCCTTATGACTTACTTGACTTCTTTCCAATACGACGCATTGAGGCGCCAGACGAGGATGAAGGTGACGCCGAGGAACAGGAGGACCCACACGCCGATGCGCTTGCGGGTCTCCTGCGCGGGTTCCGCCATCCAGCTCAGGAATCCCGTGATCTCGGCGATCGATGTGTCGTACTGCAGCGGCGTCAGCGTGCCCGGCGTCACTTCCTCGAACTTCTCGAACTCGTGCACCGGCTTGCCGGCCTCGTCCTTCTTGTCGACATAGACCGCTTCGCGCGTGCCCTGCAACTGCCAGAGGATGTGCGGCATCGCCGAGTTGGGGTAGGCGAGGTTGTTCCAGCCGGTCGGACGCGCATCGTCCTTGTAGTAGGTGCGCAGGTACGAGTAGATGTAGTCCGCACCGCTGCCCCGCTCACCCGACTTGGCGCGTGCGATCACCGACAGGTCGGGAGGTGCCGCGCCGAACCATTCCTTCGCGTCCTTGGCCGTCATCGACACGCGCATCAGTTCGCCGACCTTGTCGCTGGTGAAAAGCAGGTTCTTTTTGATCTGGTCTTCGGTGAGGCCCAAATCCTGGAGGCGGCTGTAGCGCAGCGACGACGCGCTGTGGCAATTGAGGCAGTAGTTGACGAATAGCTTGGCGCCGCTCTGCAGCGCGGCCTGATCGTTCATCAGGTTGGGCGCGTGATCGAGCGTGTAGCCCTCCTCGGCGCTCGACGCGGACAGCGGAGCGAAGAGCGGGGCGACCAGCAGCAGGGCAATCAATTTCTTCATGCGAGGCTTTCGGGCAGACGTCTTGGCGCAGTGCGTTGCATTCAATGCGGGTGGAAGATGACACGGTCGGGGGGCGTCTTGAACGTCCCGAGCGTTGTCCACACCGGCATCAACAGGAAG
>JANXTA010000060.1 GCA_025356395.1 Betaproteobacteria bacterium | reverse complement strand
CAACTTCGCGCACGGCGCCTTCTTCATGGTCGGCGCGTTCCTCGGCGTCTACTTCCTCGGGCTCACCGGCAGCTTCTGGTTCAGCCTCGTCCTCACGCCGCTCGCCGTCGGCGCCATCGGCCTCGTCGTCGAACGCTTCCTCGTGCGGCCGCTCTACGGACGCGGCATCGACTACCCGCTGTTGCTGACCTTCGGCCTGTCGTACGTGATGGTCGAGGCGATGCGCACGATCTTCGGCATCGAGGGTATGCCGACGTCGACGCCCGCCGAGTTGCGTGGCGCGGTCAACCTGGGCTTCGGCTACTTCCCGCTCTATCGGCTGTTCCTGATCGGCGCGACCGCGCTGGTCGTGCTCGCGCTGTGGCTCTTCATCGAGAAGACGCGCTACGGCCTGATCATCCGTGCCGGCTCGCGCGATCCGGAGATCGTGCGCGTGCTCGGTATCGATATCTCGCGCGTGTGGCTGCTGGTGTTCGGCATCGGCACCGCCATCGCGGGCCTGTCGGGCGTGCTAGCCGCACCGACCCGAGCGGTCAATCCCGAGATGGGCATCCCGGTTCTCGCCGAGTCCTTCGTGGTCACGGTGGTCGGTGGCATGGGTTCGCTGCCGGGAGCCGTGGTTGCCGGTCTGCTGGTCGGCGTGGTCTACAGCATGACGTCGCTGTTCGCGCCCGACTTCGCCGAGCTGTCGATCTTCGTGCTGATGGCCGTCGTGCTGCTGATCAAGCCGCGGGGCTTCTTCGGCAAAGCAGGATTGATGAGCTGATGAACACGCGAGCCTTCAACCTCGTCGTGCGGCATCGCGTCGGCGCGGTCATCCTCTTCCTGCTGATCTTCCCGTTGGTGATGCCCTACGAGGCGCTGGCGATCAACATCCTGATCTTCGGGCTGTATGCCGTCGGCTTCAACCTGCTCTTCGGCTACACCGGCATGCTGTCGTTCGGGCACGCGGCCTTCTTCGGCACCGGCAGCTACCTGTGCGGCATCGCGATCGTCAGTTTTGGATGGCCATGGTGGGCAGCCATCGTACTCGGCGTGTTGGCCTCGACCCTGATCGGCGTGATCATCGGCTTTCTCGCGATCCGCACGCGCGGCATCTACTTCTCGATGGTCACGCTCGCGCTCGCGCAGATCGTGTACTACGCGTTCTACAAGGCCGAGCGCTGGACCGGCGGCGAGAACGGGCTGCGCGGCATCACCGTCAACGACATCAACGTGTTCGGCTGGCACCTGAACTTCGTCGATCCGATCATCAAGTATTACGTGGTCCTGGTCTTCGTCGCGGCCGCGCTGTGGTTCGTCTCGCGCGTTCTCAACTCGCCGTTCGGCGCAGTGATCGAGGCGATCCGCGAGAACGAGAAGCGCACGGCCGCCTGTGGCTACGACGTGGCCCGCGCCAAGCTGCTGGTGTTCACGCTGTCGGCCGCGGTATGCGGCCTCGCAGGCGCCCTGCGTGCGCTGCACCTGTCGATCGTGCCGATCGATTCGCTGCACTACCTGCAGTCCGGGCAGGCCGTGATGATGTGCCTGCTCGGCGGCATGGGCACCTTCTTCGGACCTTTCGTCGGCGCAGCCGCGTTCCTCTATCTTGAGGACGTGATGACGACCATCACGACGCACTGGATGGCCGCGGTCGGCGCGACCTTCATGATCTTCGTGCTGTTCTTCCCGCGCGGCATCTGGGGATCGATCCTGCACTGGCTAGGCCGTGACACGAAGCCGAACGAAGAGGCCGGCATGATCGTGGAGAAGACGGCATGAGCGGCCCCCTCCTAGAGGTCGAGCGCGTCACGCAGCGCTTCGGCAAGTTCACCGCGCTCAACCAGGTCAGCGCGTCTTTCGAGCCCGGCAAGCTGACCGCGATCATCGGTCCCAACGGCGCCGGCAAGAGCACCTTCTTCAACGTCGTCAGCGGCGCGTTCGCACCGTCCGAGGGCCGCATCCGCTTCCAGGGGCGCGACATCACCGGCCTGCAGCAGCACGAATTCGCGCGCATCGGCATCGCGAAGAGCTTCCAGATCACGACCGTGTTCAAGCAACTGTCGGCGCACGAGAACGTTCGGGTCGCCGCGCAGATGCGCACGACGCGCTTCGAGCTGCTGAAGCGTCGCGCTCGCATGACGGCGCTGATCGATCGCGCCGATGCCCTGCTCCAGCGCGTCGGTCTCGCGTCCTTCCGCGACCGCACGGCCGGCGATCTCGCGCATGGTCAGCAGCGCGCACTGGAGATCGCGATGGCGCTGGCCAGCGATCCGGTGCTGCTGCTGATGGACGAGCCCACCGCCGGCATGTCGCCCGAGGAAACAACCGTGATGATGCGGTTGATCCGCGAGCTTGCCGATGAACGCACGGTGGTCCTGGTCGAACACAAGATGAAGCTCGTGATGGGACTGTGCGAGCGGCTCATCGTCCTGCATCACGGCGAGTTCCTGGCGGAGGGCACGCCCGACGAGATCCGCAGCAACGCCGAGGTCCGCCGCGTCTATCTGGGCGAGGGACATTGACCATGCTCGAAGTCACCGGACTCGACGCCTGGTACGAGCGCAGCCACGTCGTGCAGGATCTGAGCTTCCACGTCGCTCAAGGCGAGATCGTCACGCTGATGGGCCGCAACGGAGCCGGCAAGACGACGACGCTGCGTGCCGTGATGGGGCTGGTCGCGAAGCGCAAGGGCAAGGTCGTGTTCGATGGCGAGGACGTGCTCGCGCTGCCGACCCATGTGCGCTTCCATCGCGGGCTCGCCTACGTCCCCGAGGAGCGGCGCATCGTGGCCGGGCTGACCGTGCGCGAGAACCTGCAGCTCGGCATCACGGCCAGCGCACACAGGAAGGACACGGCGAAGATGATCGACGAGATCGCGGAGACTTTCCCGCGGCTCAAGGAGCGGCTCGATCAGGACGGCACGTCGATGTCGGGCGGCGAGCAGCAGATGCTGGCGATCGCCCGCGCGATGATGGCGCGCCCGAAGATGATCCTGCTCGACGAACCGTCGGAAGGGATCATGCCGGTCCTCGTCGACGAGATGTTCGAGCTGTTCGTGCGGATGAAGCAGCAGGGAACGACGATCCTGCTGGTCGAACAGAACGTCGAGCGTGCGCTGCGCGTCTCGAACCGCGCGTACATCGTCGACGAAGGCCGGATCGTCCACGAGGGGACGGGTGCTGCGCTGCTGGCGGATCAGGAGATCCAGGAACGCTATTGCGCGGTTTGAAGCCCGCGCCCTGCAGCGATCAGGGAGCGTTCTTGTGCGCGCTGACGATGATGGTTTCGAGCCGGGTCACCTTCATGCTGCCTTCGGCATCGAAGGCATCGCGATGCGCGTTCACCTGCACGCCTTCGAGGCGAATCACCTCGAGCGGCTCGGCGGCAGTGACGGTATCGAGCGTGAGGGTCAGGGCGGCTGCGACGGCGGCACCGAAGATCAGGGCGCGGAGGTTCGTGTTCATGGTCGTTTCCTTGAGGGTTCGTTGCGTGGCTTGCTGCTGCTGTGAGACGGACTCTAGGCATCGAGGGCTGCCGTTGAAAGACGCAAGCGACCAACCGCAGAAAGCGGGGTATCAATTGCAGGATGGCCGGCTAAACCGTTCACATCGAGAATGAACAGATGACCTCATCGATCGCTTTCATCGGGGCAGGACGCGTCGCCAGCACGCTCGGCCGCGCGTTCGTGCGCAGCGGCATCCCGGTCGCCGCCATCGCGAGCCGCAATCCGGAGAGCGCGCGTCGGCTCTCGGCGCTGGTCGAAGGCAGCCGCGCCGCCCCGTTGCAGGAAGCCGCGCGCGCGGCGCTGGTCTTCATCACGGTCCCCGACGACGACATCACGACGACCTGCAGGCAACTCCAATGGCGCCGCGGGCAGCAGGTGGTCCATTGCAGCGGTGCGACCGAGGTGTCGGCGCTGGAACATGCCGCAGAAGCGGGTGCACTGATCGGCGGCTTCCATCCGCTGCAGACCTTCTCGAATCCCGATCGGGCGATCGACCTGCTGGCGGGCGCCGCAGTCGCCATCGAAGGACCACCGCCGCTGGACGCGGCACTGCGCGAGATCGCGCTGCGACTGCAGATGAGGCCGCTGACCTTGCCACCCGGTGCACGCGCGGCGTATCACGGCAGTGCGAGCTTCGCCGGCAGCTTCGTCGTATCGATGCTCGAAGAGGCGGTCGCGATGTGGAAGAGCTTCGGGGTCAACGAGAGCGATGCGCTCGCCGCGCTGCTGCCGCTCGCCCGGGGCAATCTCGAATCGATCGCCACCAAGGGAATCGCCGGTGCGATCTCGGGGCCGATCTCTCGGGGCGACGTGGGTGTGATCACGCGCCACATCGCGGCCTTCGATGGCCAGGGCGAATCGCACGGCCGGTTGTATCGGGAATTCGCGCGTCGCCAGCTGCGGCTCGCGGTCATCGATGGTCGCTTGAACGCGGAACAGTCCCGGCTCGTGGCCGAGGCCATCGAAGCCGCATCTCCAACCGCCTGATGCTTACTTGTGCGCCGTGACGACGATGGTCCTGAGGCGCGTGACCTTCATGTTGCCGTCTGCATCGAAGGCATCGCGATGCGCGTTCACCTGCACGGCTTCGAGGCGGATCACGTCGAGTGGCTCGGCGGCCGTGACGGTATCGAGAGTCAGGGTCAGCGCGGCGGCGACTGCTGCACCGAAGATCAGGGCACGGAGGTTGGTGTTGATGGTCGTTTCCTTCAGGGGTTCGTCGAGTGCCTTGCTGCTGGCGAAAGGACTCTAGACGTCGAGACCCACCGCCGAAAGCCACAAGTGACTAAGCGAAGGAATCGAGGGTCGAACTGCAGGATGTCGGTACAGACCGTCAACGATCCACACGCCTTCAATGGCGTCCACTCTTCAGGGAGACTTCGATGACCGCCTTCATCGCACTGCTGCGCGCCGTCAACGTCGGGGGCACCGGCAAGCTGCCGATGGCGACCCTCAAGACCTTCTGCGAGACAGCGGGACTGACGAAGGTCAGGACCTACATCGCGAGCGGCAACGTCGTGTTCGAGAGCCGGCTGCCCGAAGCGAAGGTCAAGGCGCTGCTCGAAGCGCGGTTGCTCGACTACGCGGGCAAGAAAGTGGACGTGCTGGTCCGCACAGCGGCGGAGATGGCGCCAGTCGTCGCGGCCAATCCATTCGCGGATCGTCCGGGCACTTGCACGGTCGCGATTTTCGTCGACGTCGCACCACCTGGTGACGCGATCGAGAAGGCGATCGGTCGCAGCGACGAGGAGATGGTGCTCGGCAAGCGCGAGATCTACGTCGCCTACAGCGAGGGGATAGCGGATTCGAAACTGAAGATCCCGGCCGCGAAGGCTGGGACGGGGCGGAACATGAACACGGTCGCGAAGCTGGCGACGATGGCCGCCGCGCTTTGACGCATCCCGGCGGACGCCGGAATCAAGACGACTACTTTTGCGTGGTGACGACTAGCGGGTCGAGGTGGACGACCTTGAGGTTGCCGTCCGCATCGAACGCATCGCGATGCGCAATGACCTGTATCCCTTTGAGGCGGACCACTTGCAGCGGCTCGGCAGCGGTCACGGTATCGAGGGTGATGGTCAGTGCGGCTGCGACGACGGCACCGAAGATCAGGGCGCGGAGGTTCGTGTTCATGGTCGTTCCTTTGCGTGCGAAGGGGGGGTGGTTGCGACTGCCATGGAGCGCAATCTACAAAGCGTCCTTCACGCATCAAAGGGGAAAGAGACGAGTCGGCAGAATCGCGCGACGAACTGCAGCGATCCGACGACGAACGAACCTCGATCTCGCCAAGGCACAGCGAAACTCAGGGCTCCGCGACCAGGTTCTCCACGAAGTCGCCGAACTCGGCGCGGTTGACGTCCGAGATCGTCCACCAGGTCATGCCCGCGCGGGACCAGCGCGCGATCTGGAAGCCGCGACTGGTCGAATAGACGGGTTCGGTGTCGCTCGACACGGTCGGCCAGACGTAGGCATCCACCGTGTGCCCGCCCTTCCTGTAGACCAGCGCCGCGACGGGCCGTCCGTCGAGATAGTCGACGCGTGCTCCGGAGAAAGTCGCGTCGCCCAGTTGCGTGTCGCGCACCGGCGGCGAGAAGTCGAGCTTCGAGGAGAGCCAGGGCTTGACGGTGTGATGGTCGGACGAGGCGACGTCGACGAGACGGTCTCCGATCGTCGCGCGGACATGACTCGCCACCACGTCGGCGCGAAGCCTCGTCTCCTCGCCGTTGCGAGCCACCAGCATCTGCACGGCGAGGCTGGCGACGATCACGACCGTGAACGCCGCCGCCCAGGGACGCAGGCCTGGCGTGCCCGACCACCCATCCAACCAGCGGCCGCGGCGGGCCGGCGCTGTGCTGCGGCCCGCCGAGCCGAACCGTCGGCGCAACTCCTCCGGGACCGTGTGGTATTCGGCATGGCCTCGCACCGCGGTACGGAGATCACGCAGCTCGTCGACCTGGCGGCGGATCGAAGGATCGTCGGCCATGCGCTGCTCGATCTCGAGCCGACGACCGAGGTCGAGTTCGCCGTCGACGAATGCCTGGAGTTGTGGGGGATCGATGTCGGGTTTCATGGTCGGCCGGCCCGGATGGCAATAGGCACCGCGCGCAGGGGTGGCCGGGTGCCGGACGACAGCGCGGTCCGCATCAGGGTGCGGGCGCGCGCCAGCCGCGACATCACGGTACCGATCGGGATGTCGGCGATGTGCGCGATGTCGCTGTACGAAAGATCCTCGAGTTCCCTCAGCACCAGTACCTCGCGATAGACGATCGGCAATGCGGCGATCGCCTGGTTGATCTGCGCGCGATCGGCGTTGCGCAGGGCCGTGGCTTCGGGCTCGTGCCCGACCGGCCCCGCGATCTCGCCGACCGCGTCCTCGTGCTCGTCGAAACCGACCATCGATGCCGGCCGGTTCTCCTTCATCCACGTGAAGCAGGTGTTGCGCACGATCTGCAGCAGCCAGGCGCGTGCGCTGTCGCCGCGAAAGCCGCCGACGTAGCGCAGCGCTCGAATCAACGCCTCCTGCACGACGTCGCTCGCATCGTGATCGTCACGGGTCAGCCAGCGGGCCAGGTTGTAGGCCGCGTCCAGATGAGGCAACGCGAGCGACTCGAATCGTCGCTGCGTCTCTTCGCTGTTCAATCGTCTTCGCTCATCGCAGATTCCTCACAAGCCTGACCGCGAACGGCCGACCTTTATTCCAGGTCCTCGGGAATAAGCATCGACCTGGCGCGGTATGACCTTCGACACCCGCGATCTTCGCGGGGCGCTCGACATCCAGCGGCCGATCAGTGTCGCGCAACCTGGGAATGACCATGCGAATTCTCGATCGAAGGCAGTTCCTGCAGTTGGCGGGGCTCGGGGGCGCCGTGCTCGTCACCGGCTTCCCGACCTCGTCGCAAGCGACAGACGGCGACTTCTATTTCGTACAGCTCTCGGACAGTCACTGGGGCTTCGAGGGCGCACCGAATCCCGACGCCCGCGGCACGCTGCCCAAAGCGGTCGCAGCCGTCAACGCGCTGGCCGAGAAGCCGGACTTCATCATCTTCACCGGCGACCTCACGCATACGACCGACGACCCGCGCGAACGTCGCAAGCGCATGGCCGAGTTTCGCGAGGTCATGTCCAAAATCGAGGTCAAGGACATCCACTTCATCCCGGGCGAGCACGACGCCTCGCTCGACAACGGCAAGGCCTTCAAGGAGTTCTTCGGGCCGACCCACTACACCTTCGATCACAAGGGCGTGCACTTCATCGTGCTCGACAACGTCAGCGATCCGAGTGCGCAACTGGGCGACGAACAACTGGCGTGGCTGGCGAGCGACCTCGCGAAGCAGGACAAGGAGGCCCGCATCGTGGTCTTCGCGCATCGCCCGCTGTTCGATCTCTATCCGCAATGGGACTGGGCGACCCGCGACGGCGCGAAGGCCGTCGACCAGCTCATGCCCTTCGCCAACGTGACCGTGTTCTACGGTCACATCCATCAGGAACATCACCACATGACCGGGCACATCGCCCATCACTCCGCGAAGTCGCTGATCTTCGCGTTGCCGGTCGCCGGCTCGCAGCCCAAGCGCACGCCGTTGCCGTGGGTTGCCGACCAGCCTTACCGCGGGCTGGGCTTTCGCGAGGTCGGTGCGCAGCCGATCAGCGCGTCGTATGCGATCACCGAATTGCCGGTCGCGTGATGATGAAGATTCCGTCTCCATCGCGGCGCCGCGTGCTGAAGACCTTCGGTGCGGTAGCCCTCGGTTCCATCACCGCGTATGCACTCGCAAAGCCGAAGGAGCGCGTGATCAAGGTCGTCGCGAAGAAGTTCGTGTTCGTTCCGGAAGAGATCCGGGTCGCGAAGGGCGAGACCGTCGTGCTGCAGTTCACGGCGCCCGAGGTGCCGATGGGCTTCAATCTCGCGGACTTCAACGCGCGCGTCGACATCA
>JANXTA010000027.1 GCA_025356395.1 Betaproteobacteria bacterium | reverse complement strand
CCAGCAGCCAGACGTCGTGCGGTATCGGACGATCCTGGGGAAACAGCAGCGCCGTCTCGCGTTCGATGAGGCCGGTATCCAGGTCCGCGTTGGCGAACGACGGCGTGGCGATCAGCCGTCCGAGGAACTCGACGTTGTTGCTGACGCCGACCACGCGGTACTGCGCGAGCGCCCGCCGCATGCGGGCCAGCGCCTCGCGACGATCACCGCCCCACACGATCAGCTTGGCGATCATTGGATCGTAGAACGGCGTGATCTCGTCGCCCTGCTCCACGCCCGTGTCGACGCGGACGTGCGCGGACTCGCGCGGTGGCGCGAGATGGATCAGGCGACCCGTCGACGGCAGGAAGCCCTTGTCGGGATCCTCAGCGTAGATACGGGCCTCGAGCGCGTGTCCGTCGATCGTCAACTGGTCCTGCGTCAATGGCAGCGGCTCGCCGTTCGCGACCCGCAACTGCCATTCGACGAGGTCGAGACCCGTGATCATCTCGGTCACCGGATGCTCGACCTGGAGCCGCGTGTTCATTTCCATGAAATAGAAAGAACCATCCTGGTTGGCGATGAACTCGACGGTGCCGGCACCAACGTAGTTCACGGCCTTCGCCGCCTCGACCGCGGCCTTGCCCATCGCCGCGCGGCGCACGTCGGTCATGCCCGGCGCAGGCGCTTCCTCGAGCACTTTCTGATGACGTCGCTGCACCGAGCAGTCGCGTTCGAACAGATGGACGACGTTGCCGTGGGTGTCGCCGAAGACCTGGATTTCGATGTGTCGCGGCTTGAGCACGTACTTCTCGACCAGCACGCGGTCGTCGCCGAACGAGCTCTTGGCCTCGCGCTTGCACGAGTTCAGCGCCGCGTCGAAGTCCTCGCTGCGATCGACGCGGCGCATGCCCTTGCCGCCGCCGCCCGCGCTGGCCTTGATGAGGACGGGATAGCCGATCTGGTCGGCCTCGTCCTTCAACAGCGAGGGCGTCTGGTCGTCGCCGTGATATCCCGGCGTGAGCGGCACGCCGGAAGCGCCCATCAAGGCCTTCGCAGCCGACTTGGAACCCATCGCGCGGATCGCCTCGACCGGCGGTCCGATGAACACGATGCCGGCCGCGGCACAAGCCTCGGCGAAGCCTTCGTTCTCGGACAGGAAGCCATAGCCCGGATGCACGGCCTCGGCGCCGGTCTGCTGCGCGGCTGCGAGGATGCGATCGGCCTTGAGATAAGACTCGCGGGCGGCGGCCGGCCCGATCGGCACGGCTTCGTCGGCGAGGCGGACGTGGCGCGCGTTGGCATCCGCTTCGGAGTAGACGGCCACGGTGGCGATGCCCATGCGGCGTGCGGTCTTGATCACTCTGCAAGCGATCTCCCCGCGGTTGGCGATCAGGATCTTCTTGAACATGCGATGGGTCCCTGTGAACGTCTCATGATTCGGCAGCACCGCATGCCGCGGTCGGACTCGGCTTCGGCGGGTCGGCGCGGTATTTGGACGACTCGACCGTCGTTTCCTTGATCAGCGTGAAGTACCCGTCGACGCGGTCGAGCGCGAGGTCGATGCGGAACGGGAACGGCGCACCGTCGGTTGCCGGATCGAGGACCTTCTTCATCGTGATGTTCGATCCGATGTCGGCCTCTTCCTGTTTCCTGATCTTCAGTTCGCGCTGTGCCTTCCGGAACGCGTCGAGACCGGCAGGCGAGATCCCGAAGAGGTACCAGCGGCGATCCGCTGCAGGCTGCTCGAGGGTCAGTTCGGATCGTGCCGACGCATCGACCGGATCGAGTGCGAACGCGTAGCAGATCGGCTTCGTCGACGACCCCTTGATCCGCGACACGACCATCGGCTCGTTCGGTCCGCGCTTCATCGTCTTGTCGACCTCAATCGCGATGCGCAATTGCGTCGGATCCTGCGCGAAGAATAACTCCACCGAAAAGTCGCGCAGCTTCCACATCGTCGCCAGTGGAATCGACATAGAGGCTGTGAGTACGACCGCCGCCAGCGTGACGCAGTGCCTCGCAAAATCGTCAAATGCCTCTGGCTCTTCATGCTGCCCACGACGGCTTCCGCTTCTCCAGGAAGGACCGGATACCCTCGCGGCCCTCATCGGTGGCCCGGATCGCCGCGATGCGCCCGGCCGTGTCTTCGACCAAGGCCTCGTCGAGCGGCGCCGTCGCCACATCGCGGATCAGCCGCTTGGTCTCCTGCATGGCATTCGACGAGTTGGCCTTCAGCACATCGACGAAGCACATCACCGCAGCGTCGAGTCCATCGACATCGACGACCTCATGCACGAAGCCGATCCGTAACGCTTCGACGGCGTCGAAGCGCTCGGCCGTCACCATGTAGCGTCGCGCCGCGCGTTCTCCCATCGCGCGGATCACATAGGGACCGATAGTCGCGGGGATCAGGCCGAGGCGCGTCTCGGAAAGGCAGAAGCCGGCCTCGCGCGACGCGACCGCAATGTCGCTGGCCGCGACCAGCCCCGTGCCGCCGGCGTACACATCGCCCTGCACGCGGGCGACGACCGGCTTCGGGCAGTCGTGGATCGTCTTCAGCATGCGGGCGAGCAGCAGCGCGTCGGCGCGGTTCTCGGTATCCGAGTAGCCCGACATGCGCTTCATCCAGTTGAGATCGGCGCCCGCGCAGAACGCTTTGCCGGCGGCCGCGAGGACGATAACCTTCGCGTGTTCGTTGCGTCCGAGTTCGATGAAGGCACACGTCAGTTCGCCGATCATCGTCTCGCTGAAGGCGTTGCGGACCTCGGGACGATCGAGCGTGACGGTGCCCACGCCATCGGCCACGACGACCTGGATCGTTTCGTAAGCGCTCATGAACTGCGTCTCCTCATCCAAGGCTCCTTCCCCTCTGGCGGAAGCTCGAGATGGGGATGCGCGCAGCGCATCAGGCGGTGTTCAAGCACCGAAGCGCGCCTCGCGCGGCCCCTCCCCGGCCCTCCCCCAAACGGGGAGGGAGCGTGATTCCTACATCCGAAACAGCCCGAACTTCGTCGCCGGAATGGGCGCATTCAACGCCGCCGACAGCGACAGACCCAGCACCCGTCGCGTCTGCGCCGGATCGACCACGCCGTCGTCCCACATCCGCGCCGTCGCGTAATACGGATGGC
This sequence comes from Betaproteobacteria bacterium, assembly GCA_025356395.1. Lineage (GTDB taxonomy): Bacteria > Pseudomonadota > Gammaproteobacteria > Burkholderiales > Burkholderiaceae_D > CAHJXF01. The sequence continues at coordinate 1,887 of JANXTA010000027.1, read as the reverse complement.
CCTGCTGGTCGTACTGCGTGCGGATCGCCGCGCGAAACTGCTCCTCGTCGTCCTTCGCCCACGAGCCACCCTTGGCTTCCACGCCATCGCGCCTCACGGTCGCAAGCACGCTGGCCGCCTGCTCGCCGCCCATCACGCTGATGCGCGCGTTCGGCCACATCCACAGGAAGCGCGGCGAGTAGGCCCGGCCGCACATGCCGTAGTTGCCGGCACCGAAAGAACCGCCGATCAGCATCGTCACCTTCGGGACCTGCGACGTGGCAACGGCCGTCACCATCTTGGCGCCGTCCTTCGCGATGCCCGCGTTCTCGGCCTTGCGACCGACCATGAAGCCGGTGATGTTCTGCAGGAAGACCAGCGGCACGCCGCGTTGCGCGCACAGCTCGATGAAGTGCGCGCCCTTCTGCGCCGACTCGCCGAACAGGATGCCGTTGTTGGCGATGATGCCGACCGGCATGCCATAAAGATGCGCGAAGCCCGTGACCAGCGTCGTGCCGTAGCGCGCCTTGAACTCGTCGAGGCGCGAGCCATCGACCACGCGCGCGACGATCTCGCGCACATCGTAGGGCTTCTTGGTGTCGTTCGGGATCACGCCATAGATCTCGGCCGGGTCGTAGAGCGGCTCGTCGACTCTCTCGAAGCTCACCGCGTTGGGCTTCGTGCGGTTGAGGTTGCCCACGATATGTCGCGCGATATACAGCGCGTGGCTGTCGTTGTCGGCGAGGTGATCGGCGACGCCCGAAACCCGTGTGTGCACGTCGCCGCCGCCGAGATCCTCGGCCGTCACGATCTCGCCGGTCGCGGCCTTCACCAACGGGGGTCCGGCGAGGAAGATGGTGCCCTGGTCGCGCACGATCACGGTCTCGTCGCTCATCGCCGGCACGTAGGCGCCGCCCGCCGTGCACGAGCCCATCACGACGGCGATCTGCGGGATCGCCTTCGCACTCATGTTGGCCTGGTTATAAAAGATGCGGCCGAAGTGGTCGCGATCGGGGAAGACCTCGTCCTGGCGCGGCAGGAAGGCGCCGCCCGAGTCGACCAAGTAGATGCACGGCAGATGGTTCTGCTCGGCGATCTCCTGCGCGCGCAGATGCTTCTTGACCGTCATCGGGTAGTAGGTGCCGCCCTTCACCGTCGCATCGTTGGCGACGATCATGCATTCGACACCGGCAATGCGACCGACGCCGGTGATGACGCCGGCAGACGGCGCATCGCCGTCGTACATACCGAACGCGGCGAGCTGTCCGACCTCGAGGAAGGGCGTGCCCGGATCGAGCAGGCGGTTGACGCGCTCGCGCGGCAGCAGCTTGCCGCGGGCCTCGTGCTTGGCACGTGCCGCGGCCCCGCCGCCCTCCTCGACCTTAGCGACCTGCACGCGCAGGTCGTCGACGACGGCGCGCATCGCGGCCGCGTTGGCCTTGAAGTCCTCGGACCGTGTGTTGAGCTTCGATTCGATCTTCATAGACCGATGTTGGTGCGCAGGAAGGACTTGTCCCGGTCGCTGATTTCGTCGACGGCGCCTTGATAGAAAGGCGCCCAGCCGCCAACCCCGTCGACGCTCGAACCGAGCCGTCTCAGCAGTCCGTCGCGCAGGCCGAAGACCAGCCCGTGGACCTCGATCGGCTGCCCGCGGTCCCACGCCTGCCGCACGATAGTCGTGCGACACACGTTGCCGACCTGCTCGATGACGTTGAGCTCGCACAGGCGCGCGTCGCGTTCATCGGGACCGGGTTGCGCGTCGAGCAGTGGCCCGTGCTTGAGCGCGACGTCCTCGACGTGGCGCAACCAGTTGTCAGCGAGGCCGATCGACTGGTTGGACGCGGCCGCATGCACGCCGCCGCAACCGTAGTGGCCGACGACCATCACATGCGCGACCTTGAGGACATC
>JANXTA010000007.1 GCA_025356395.1 Betaproteobacteria bacterium | reverse complement strand
CGAGCACGCATCGCAGTAGGCCGCGATCGAGCCGATCTGCAAGGTGATGCAGATCGCCCCGTCGACTTACTGGCTGCATGCCCAGCGTCGTGATCAGCCTGAGCTGCGGCCGGCGCGTGCGCAACGCGACGAACGACTGGTCGGCCGGATCGAGCCGGTCTGGCAAGCCAACCTGCAGGTCTACGGCGCTCGCAAGGTCTGGCTTCAGCTTCATCGAGAAGGCGTCCCGGTGGCCCGCTGCACGGTCGAACGATTGATGCGTCGACGGGGCTTGCGCGCGGTGATCCGGGGCAAGTCGCTGCGCACGACGATCAGCAACCCGGCGCTCCTGTGCCCGGCGCATCGTCGGCTGGCGTGTGTCGAGTTCGGCACGCACGGACTTCGTTCTGGATGCGCTCGAACAGGCCCTTTACGAGCGCCGGCCGGCTGAGCAGGCCGGATTGATTCATCACGCGGACAGGGGCGTTCAATCCGTCAGCATCCGCTGCTCCGAGCGTCTGGCCGAGGCCGCTTACCATTGTCACATCGCCGAGTCACCGGCAACGGCATGACTCACACCAACGAGCCTCCGAGATTCCCGGGGCAGTTCAGTCACGGCGTAGCCGCTTTTTTTGAGCTCCCGTAGCAACGCATTGAGGGTCGTGCGAGTGCGATGCGGCCGCGAACGGCGATCGAACAAGCCGTCATCGCCGTGAAGCACGAAGCGCGTCTTCCGCTCGGCGGCTGGCATCAGCCACATCGTCGCGATCCGCTCGATCAACAACTCACGTCCCTCATAAGTCGTTGAACCCGCCGGCATATCGATTGGTAAGTCGCTCGAACTCGACTCATAAGACGATGCGGCGTAGTCCGTCGACGGGAGTCTCCAGAGCCTTTGCAGAACGCTCCAGTTTCCACTCTGCGTAAATTTCTTATCAAGATTTGGCTGTGCGCCTTGACACGTCAATCTTCAAGGCAGACACTCCGGCCCGTCATAGCAAACGAGAAAGTCCATGGACCCTTGCCCTAGTCGATCACCCTATTCAAGTTGATCAGCGGATCGCTGGCAAGAGTTGTCTCTTACCGCCATCTCGCTGAATAAGCGGGACGGTGCGTCATCGTGGTTCCCTCTGCCTCCTCTGGCAGAACGATCAAGCCCCTCCCTTCGTAAACTGATTTCGGGTCACGCGTCGTTTGACGTGAAACCCGGAGTGCCAGTGCACGAGCTGGGCGAGGTACGGCCATCGGCCGTTCGTCGCTCGCTTCGATGCACGTCACGAGACTTTCTTCCGGCGCCGCCCATGCGCCGGTCGGCAGGTCGAGGAGCAGCCATGACCGAATACATCATCCAGGCGTGCGGACGCTTTGCCGTCACCGCCGCAATCGCTGCACGCGCCTCGTTCCACGCATTTCGTCACGCAACGACGGGAGCAATGAGAGCAATCGGTTGCGGCTTGGAAAAACACGGAGACCGGGCCGGCTCCATTGTTCGATTCGTCGCCTTGTTTCGGCAAGAACGAGCGATGAACCGCCATCTACAGCCCTCGCCACGATTTTTTCTGGATTCTGAACATGCGTCTGGTCCAGCCATCCTGACCAACCTGGTTTCGCGGAATCAAATCGGGATTCGACATGCTGCCGGTCTGGCAAGAATCGCAACGCTCGATCGATGTACGGTCTGGTCGATGCGCAGAATCCGATGCGCAGTCACGGGAACCGATTGATATCGGATGTTCCGCTCCGGTGAATTGAGGCGTGAAGATATCTATTAACTTCGGACGTGATGTTGAATGACGGATCGACGCTTCGATAATCATCTGCCGTACGGCAGTTCCAACGCACCCGCTTGTCAACTTGTTGAAAGGAGAAATCCATGGACCCCGCTCCTAGTTCGCGCCGATGCGCGCTGATCGACTTCTTGATGTTTATTCTTGAACTAGTAGACCCAGCGACCACCTGGATGCCTTCTTTCGCGTAAAAGCGGACGGGCTCTCCGGGCGGCTGCCGCCTCGGAAGAATCCCATGCTGCTCTATTTTCACCGCCGTAACCGCGTGCTCAGGTACGCACTCCAAGCATCAATCGCTGCTCATCGCCCTTCCGTCTTGAACGGTTTGTTGGCTGAATGCGGCCCCACCGCATTCGCTTCAGCGATATCGACGATGTCCGCTCGCACCATTGCGGACGCTCTGTCGATGGTGCCACTTGCTGCCCGAGTCCTGGTCTTCAGTCGCCTGCCTTACAAGGTGCGATCGCGCCATATTGCAGACGGTACGAGGCGCCTGATTGCGGCACGGGATTGGGTAAAGGCAACGACTGTCTGACGACATTCACGCGAGCTGGCAGTTGCCTCGAACTCGACTTGCCGGCCATGCCTTTACCAATCGATCACCTTTCCTCAAAAATGATGCCTTAGATAAATATCCGAGAGAATAATATGCCTTCTACTCACGTAGTAACTCAATCGTTGATTGAGCCGACGCATTCCGATCACGCAGTGCTCGATCCTGCACATATCGGCGATATTCGTGGAGCTTTCGGGACTATCCGGGAAGGCGACACCAGTCCGCGCACGACATGGCGTCACCGTCTGACTACTTTGCTCGCCATTCTCGGTCCCGGCTTGATCGTGATGGTTGGTGATAACGACGCAGGCGCTTTCGGCACCTATACGCAGGCAGGTCAGAACTACGGCACTTCCTTGCTGTGGACGCTTTTGCTGCTTGTTCCCGTTCTCTTCGTCAATCAAGAGATGGTGCTACGTCTGGGTGCGGTGACCGGTGTAGGTCATGCACGATTGATCTTCGAGCGATTCGGTAGATTCTGGGGTGCTTTCAGCGTCATTGATCTGTTTGTCCTAAACGCCTTGACAATCGTGACCGAGTTCATTGGAATCAGCTTTGGCCTCGACTATTTGGGGGTTTCCAAGTTTTGGGGTGTCCTGATCTCTGCACTTATCATCATCGGATCCGCAAGTACAGGTGACTTTCGAAAGTTCGAGCGCATTTCGATGCTGCTCGTCGCCGGAAGTCTCTTGTTGATTCCGATTTTCCTCATGATTCATCCAGCAATCGGGCAAATCGCTCATGACGCGCTCATCCCACAGATGCCCAAAGACGCGAAGCTCAGTGAAGTGCTGCTCCTGATCATTGCCGTCGTGGGGACAACCGTCGCACCGTGGCAACTATTCTTTCAACAGAGCTATGTCATCGACAAACGGATAACGCCTCGCTTTCTTCGCTACGGACGCATCGATCTCTGGATCGGCATTGCAATCGTCATCATCGGCGCGATGGCGATGATGTCTTTCACAGCGGCGACATTCACTGGAACATCCGAGTTCGGCGCGTTCAGCGATGCGGCTGCAGTGGCCACCGGAATGGAGCATCGCTTTGGTCGCCTGCCTGGCGTGCTCTTTGCGGTTGCGCTGATCGACGCCTCGATCATCGGCGCTTGCGCCGTGTCGTTGTCGACCGCCTATGCGATCGGGGACGTGTTTACGGCGCGTCATTCGCTTCACCGTAAACCCGGCGACGCCAAGCTGTTCTACGTGGTGTACGGAGGGCTGATTGTTTTGGCTGCGGCCTTGGTCCTCACACCCGGGATACCCCTCGGTCTGTTGACGAATCTCGTCCAGTCGTTGGCCGGCGTGTTGCTGCCGAGCGCAACAGTCTTCTTGCTGTTGCTTTGCAACGATCGTGCTGTCCTGGGACCCTGGGTCAATTCGCGCAAGCTGAATGTATTCACCGCCGGTGTCATCGCCGTGCTGGTGATGTTGTCGGTGATCCTGACAGCCTCTGTCCTGTTCCCGGCCATCACCGAGGGCGAAATCCTCGGTGTGCTTTTTGGAGGATCTGTGTTGACCGTAGTGTTGAGCGGGCTTGTCAAGCTGTATGACAAGCAGCGAGGAGCGGCTGTGGATACCGCGCTGCCCGTCCCTGAAGAATCGCGCGAGAGATGGAGAATGCCCCCGCTCGTGTCGTTGCCACCCGTCGCGCTTACCTTGCTCAACAAGACTTGGATGATCGTGTTGCGTGGTTATCTTTTGATAGCCGCTGGCCTGCTCCTCGTCAAACTTGTTCAAGTCGCAATGTCCGCGTCCTAGTCGAGCGTGTAGCGATCCGGGCGTAAGCGGAAATATGGAAAATGCTTGCCAAAGCGATATCGCTCGGGTAGTTACACCCGCTTAAGCCGACCGAAAATCAAACCAGATACGTGAATACAAAATGAAACTAATCCGCAATATTCGCCTCTGCTCACTTCATGCTGAAGAAATGTCATTTGTATTATCCCAACGCATTGCAGTTCTAGCTTTCTTCACTGCTCTGGCGTTATCCCAAACGGCTGTCTCAGCGCAACCTGACGAGGCCGGCTCGTTGTCTGCACCAGCCATAGCCGAGCCGGCGATTGAGGAGATTCAAACGCCGACGAATACGGCAGCACACCTGCAGTTTACGAACGTCACTCAACGACATCCCAGGATCAATTCGCCTTACGTCGGTACCAACAGCCTCAGCGCTGTCGGCCGCACGGAAGAGACGACGGACATCACGCTGTATCTTGGCGCGCGGCTCTGGCACGGTGCAGAAATTTGGGCAAACCCGGAGGTGGACCAAGGTTTCGGATTTGACAAAACTGTCGGCATAGCCGGATTTCCGAATGGCGAAGCGTACAAGATTGGAGCGAATGCGCCCTACCTGCGCGTCCCGCGATTGTTTCTCCGTCAGACCTTCGAACTGGGTGGTGAACATCAATACATTGAACCGCTCGCGAATCAGATGGGAGGTCCAACAACCACGGACAACCTGACCGTGACCGTCGGAAAGTTCGCGATGACCGACGTGTTCGACACGAACCGCTTCGCACACGATCCACGCAATGACTTTCTCAACTGGTCCGTGCTCGATGCAGGCGCGTTCGACTACGCAGCAGACAGTTGGGGATTTACGTACGGCTTTTCCGCAGAACTCAACCGTGGCCCTTGGACCACGCGTGCCGGAATTTTTCAGCTCTCGAAGGTACCGAATGGCAAAGTGGTTGCCGTGGACTTCCAACAGCTGTCCTATGTCGCCGAGGTGGAGCGTCGTCATGACTGGTTCGGCTTGCAAGGTTCAGTCAAGTTGCTGGGCTTTGTGAATCGCGGACGCATGGGGCGATACACCGAGGCCGTTGCCCTCGCTCAGGGTAGTAATGTGGCCGCCGACATCACGCTGGTGCGACGCGAGGCATCTCGCTCAGGCTTCGCCATCAATATCGAACAGGATCTGGCACCGGGGGTCGGCATGTTCGCGCGTGTCAGCGCCAATGATGGCAGCAAGGAAGCCTATGAATTCACCGAGATCAATCGCTCTATTTCTGCCGGGCTATCGCTGAAAGGTACTCCCTGGCACCGTGATGACGACGTTTTGGGGGTAGCGGCAGTAGTGAATCAACTTTCGCGCAGCGCACGTTCCTACTTTCAGGCAGGAGGGATTGGCATCTTGATCGGTGACGGCAATCTCAACTACGGTAACGAGGCCATCCTCGAAGCCTATTACGCGGTCCGGTTGAATAGATTTACAAGGTTTTCGATTGACTATCAGCATGTTTCGAATCCTGCCTACAACCGCGATCGTGGACCCGTATCTGTCTATTCTGCTCGATTGCATCTCGAGCTTTGATCGTCGTCATTAAAATATTCAAGATCGATAGAATACTCACCTGTCAAGTGTGCAGCCAAATGGAAGCTCTCTCTCAATTCAGCGCTATCGCATTAGCAAATATGTTGGTGAGCTTGGCTGCTGCCTTCGTCTTTGGAGGTGCCATCGGGCTCGAACGTCAGATGCGTCAGCGTACCGCCGGATTGAGAACCAATACCCTGGTCGCAGTTGGCGCCGCGATTTTCGTGTCGCTCGGCAATCGGCTGTTCGAAATCCACGGAGGCAGCCAAGGTGCCGTACAAGTCGTTGCCTATGTCGTCTCGGGGATCGGTTTTCTTGGGGCTGGAGCGATCATGAAGGAAGGCGCGAACATTACCGGTCTCAACACCGCAGCCACGCTTTGGGGTTCGGGTGCGGTCGGCGCATGTGCGGGTGCCGGCCTTATCGGTGAATCGCTTCTTGCAGCATTGTTCGTCTTGGCCAGTAATACTCTGCTGAGGCCCGTCGTTAATCGGATCAACCGACAACCTCTCGATCAGGAAGCCAACGAAGCAACCTACAAGATCTACGTCATATGTAAGCGAGAGCTGCGATCTGATATTCAGGATTCCATGACGACGTTACTCGAAATATCGAAGTATCCCATTCGCGATATCCAGGGCCATCCGTTTGGCCAGACAGATGCCGAGATTGAAGCCACTCTCTATGCTACGGCTGTCAATGCTGAAGAGATGGACCTGGTTGTAACGCAACTAGAAGCGCTGCCGGGCGTATTCCAAGCATTCTGGAACTCGGGTATGGAAGATTAACGACTGATTTCGTCATCGTTACTGTGTCTATAGTTGCGTTGCTGATCCAACGGTGGTCGCCACTTCGCGCTGACCAGCCATCAAGGTCGCGACGCACTAGAGGCACCCCGGCTGGTTGCCCATGATCGAATTCTCGTCCACCGCTCAAGCAACGATAACCAGACCGAGGCGATGAGTCGAGGGGGGCGATATGCGCCGATCACGACGCCGAATGGGGTAGGCAATGGTGGCAAGCAAGCCCGCGGTGGAGGAGCTGCGCGTCGCGGTGCTGCCCGTGCGACTCCATCCGATCAGCACGCCGTGACCAGCAGCGACGAGACAACGCCAGGCCGACCATGCGTGCCAGCAGGCGTCGCGGTCCTGGGCATTGGTGGCCGCGCGAAACAGTTAGCGATTGCTGCCGTTGGTCATGGCTTGACTCGTTCGACCGGGGCCGGTTTTGCGGCACCGGCGAAGACGGCGATACGCAGGTGCGATCGAAATCCGGCGTGGTCCGCAAAGACTACGTGCGTCTCCTTGTCCACGGCGAGCGCGTGGGCACCTGGTTGCGTGCGGATCCGATCGAACACGCGATTGACGTTGCGCCGTTCCTCGGAGATGACGGTCATCTCTCCGTCGCCGGCAGACACGTAGACGCGGTGCACGGAGCCATCGAAAGCCACCGCGTCGGCCAGCCGTCCGAGGCCTACCGATGCGATCGGCAGGAAAGTCGCGTGTCGAACGACCGACGCCCGGCCTCGTGCGAGGCGCATCCGATCGGCCGCTCCGCTGCGCGGCCATCGCCCTGTGGCGGCCCATCGCAAAACGACTTCTCGCGCCGGGTTGTGGCTACGGCCGCGCTGCGTCCGGCGACGCGTAACTGGTTGGCGCAAACGCAACAAAAGTGATCCACCAGACGGCTTCGGATCGACTGTGGCCACACGAGCACTGCCCACGTTCCTACAGTGCATTCATGTCGCAAGTTCACGAAGCTCGGCGACTGGTCGAGAGCCGACTCGCTCGTCCCGACTTGTGCCCCACTCACGAAGCGTCCCTCTTTCTCTTCAAGGATTCGGAATGAAACTCTCGCTCTCGCGCCGCTCTCCCCGCATGCCTCGCTTCAGGCAGCAGACGCTGGCCGTGGCGATCGCCTCCGCGCTGCTGCTCCTGCCGGCGCTCTCCATCACGGATGCGGCCGCGCAGCAGACAACCGCACCCGGCGCGACCCCGATCAGCAGCGCTGCCCCGTCCGACCGTCTCGATTCCGTCGTCGTCACGGCGCGCAGGACCGAGGAGCTCGTTGCCCCACGCGCAGGACCTGCGATTGCCCGACGTGCATCCGCTGCACGACCTGACGCGAACCGACCGCGCGCTCGAATACGTCGACGTCGTCGATCGCTACTTCCGCGACATCGAGGTCGTCTGATCCGCGTTGAGGGCGCTTCCGCGGGCATTCCGTGCCGTCCGGCGCCGGCCGCGAAGCGCGCGGCTCCCCGCTCGCCTTCCTCGAGGACCATCGGCGTGCCCCAAACGCCTTCCTGCACGAGCGCGGCCGCCAGCGGCAGGTCCCACTGCGCGTAGGCCGAGCGGCGATCGGCCAGCATGCATTGCTGCGGGAAGCGCGCCATCTGACGGGCGATCGATTGCGCCTCGACCAGCGCGTGCCCCGAGGGCGTGACGCGATTGACGAGGCCCATCCCGAACGCTTCCGTAGCATCCACGGACCTGCCCGTGAGGATCAGGTCCAGGGCGCGCCCCATGCCCACGATGCGCGGTAGCCGCACTGTCCCGCCGTCGATCAGCGGCACCCCCCAGCGACGGCAGAAGACACCGAACACCGCATCCTCGTCGGCCACCCTGAAGTCGGCCAGCAGGGCCAGCTCGAGGCCACCGGCCACCGCGTAGCCGTTGACGGCCGCGATCAGCGGCTTGGACAGGGCCATCCGGGTCGGTCCCATCGGACCGCTGCCGCCGCCCACGGGATCGAAGGCGTTGCGCCTTGCCGGATCGTTCATCGCGCCGAGGTCGGCGCCGCCGCAGAAGTGACCGCCGGTCCCGGTGAGCACGGCGACCCGCAGGGCGTCATCGGCTTCGAAGCGCTCGAAGGCCGCCAGCAGCGCGGCGGCGACTGCGCCATCGGCTGCGTTGCGCTTGTCGGGTCGGTTCAGGCTGATGGTGCAGATGTCGTCGTCGACATCGAAGAGGACTTGCGGCATGGCGTCGATCCGGTCGGTGGGGTTGCGGGACAGGTGAGTCGCACGCATGCTGGGCATTCTTTCAACATGACGCAACGATGGACACGATCTGTCATATCGACGTGCAGGCACCCACGGCGCCGCGCTGATGCTCGACCTGCTGGTCGCGCATGGCGGCACGTTGTCGGCCGCCACCCTGTGATGCGCCGGCGCGTTGTTCGGGATGAGCGAGACGTCGATCCGTGTCGCCTTTACCAGGCTCGTCGCCGCCGGCAAGGTGTCCCGTCCCTCCTGTGGCTTCCATGCAATCGACCGCACCGCCGTCGCGCTGCGACGGGTGGTCGACGACTGGCAGCACCGACGGGTTCGCAGCAAGCCGTGGGCCGGGGACTGGCTGGCCGTCCACGATGCGGCGGTCCTGCGCTCCGACAGGACGGTCTGGCGCCATCACAGCCTGGCACTCGCGCTGAGGGGCTTCGCGCCCTTGCGGCCGAGCTTGCTGGTGCGGCCCGATCCTGTCGAGGGCGGCCTGGACGCGGAACGCCGGCAGCTCGCGGCACTCGGACTGGCGCCGCGGGCCCTGGTGTTTCGCGTCCTGGACTTCGATGTCGAAGGGCAGCGGCAGGCGGCGGCTCTCTGGGATGTGCGCCACCTCGTCGCCGATCATCGCCGTCTGCGCGCGGGACTGACTTCGGGTGCCGCGACGCTGCCGAAATGCAGGTCCGAAGTCGCACTGCGCGAGTCACTGCTGCTGGGACGCGCCGTCATCGGCCACCTGTTGCGCAGGCGGTCGTGTTGCGTCTCTGGCGGCGATGGTTCACGCGGACGCAGGCCGACTGATCGACGATCGGGTCCGTTGCTCGACCGCGCTCGCGAAGAACCGCAGCATCTCGTCCGTCGCGCTCGGACCCTTGCTGTCGGTGTAGGTGCCGCGTACATTGCCGCCAGACCACGCATGTGCGGTACCGCTCACGACCCAGTGCTCGGCCAGTGCGGAGGCGTCGGCCGTCGTGTAGACGGAGCGACGGAAGGACTTGCCGCCGATCGAGCCTTCGAGCACCTCCTTCTGCACGCCCGTTCCGCCATGGGCCTCGACGGCCGCATCGATCGCGCTTACGCCGTTGAGCGGGTGGACCGTCTGGTCCACGTCGCCGTGGAAGACGATCGTCGGAATGCTGCCTTGTTCCGTCTCCGGACGCGCGGTCCGCGGCTTGCGTCGCTGTCCGGTCCGCATGACCGACAGGGCATCGGGCACGTTGCTGGCCGATCCGACGGGCAGGCCCGAATGGATGCCGACCGCCGCGAACATCTCGGGATAGGCCGATGCGACGATCGCGGCCATCGCGCCCCCGGCGGACAGTCCGGCGATCGCGACGCGACGATCGTCGAGGCCGTATTCGTCGACGATCGCGCGGGTCATCGCCGCGAGCAGTGCGGGCTCTCCGGCGCCCCGGGCCTGGTCTTCGCGCTTGAACCAGTTCCAGCAGCGCGATGGATTGGCGGCGGTCGATTGCGCCGGGTAGAGCACGACGAAGCCCTGCTCGGCGGCCCGCTCGTTCATCTCCGTGCCGGCCGCGAAATCGTCCGGGCTCTGCGTGCAACCATGAAGCATGACGACCAGTGAAAGTGGGCCGTGGCCACGACGACTGGGCACGAACACCTTGTAGCGTCCCTGGATGCCCTGCTCGTGGAAGTAGCCCGCGCTGAACAGGTCGTGGTTCGATACCGGCCCACGCGCCGCGGCCGGCGCAGGTGGCACGACTTCCGGCTCGGGCGCCTTCGCGGGGGCATCCACTTCGGTGATGTAGCCGTCGAGCGTGCTCACGTCCGGGTCAGGACGTTCCAGGACAGGCGGGACCGGCCTGGATCGGCCCAGTGCCTCCTGGATCACGGATGTCGCAGTGGACAACTTGCCGGCGCTGACAAGCTTCGCCGCACGCGTCATCTCGTCGAGAAAATTGGATCGCATGGTGGTGCCGATAATTTTGTTGCAATGCAATATTCTAGTCTGGCCGGCGATCCGGAGGAGTTCGGACAATCACCTATCCACCCGGTACCGAGTCGACTGTCCGGTCGCCATCGACGATCACTTCTTTGGCTCGATCGCGTCGACCAGGTACTGGTCTTTCTGCTTTTCGAGCGAGAAACCCACCTTGTTGCCCGCGGCGACCTTGCGGAGCAGCGCGGCATCCTTAACCTTGTAGGCCATCGTCATGGCCTGCATACCGACGGGTTTGACGGCCTCGTGCTTGAGCGTGATGGTGCCGGCGGCCGGGTCGACCTTCGTCACGACGCCATCCGTCATCGACGAGGCAGCGGGTGCCGGCAAGGCCTTGCTGGTGTTGCCCATCGCGTCGTGATTCATGGCTTGGGCAGACGCGCCTTTGGCGAGGACGGCGAACAGGGTCGCGGTCAGGAAGATCGCCTTCATGGATGCTCCAGTGGGGGTGGAGAAAGAAGGTCGCGCGAGAACGCGCAACGATGGATCAGATACCAGGCGGCCGGGATCACCAGCATGCTAAGCAGCGGCGCGGTCACCATGCCGCCGATCATCGGTGCCGCGATCCGGCTCATGACTTCCGAGCCGGTCCCGCTGCCGAAGAGGATCGGTAGCAGTCCGGCCATGACGACCGCGACGGTCATGGCCTTCGGGCGCACGCGTTGCACCGCGCCCTCGCGGATCGCGGCCAGCAGCGTCTCGTGATCGGCTGGTTCGCCTGCGGCGAGGCGGCGGTCCAGCGCGTTCTTCAGGTACACCAGCATGACGACGCCAAACTCCGCCGCGACGCCCGCGAGCGCGATGAAACCGACCGCCGTCGCCACCGAGATCGAGTGCCCGAGCAGCCAGATCAGCCAGAAGCCGCCGACCAGCGCAAAGGGGACTGCCGCCATCACCAGCGCCGCATCGACGAACGACTTGAACAGGAGGTAGAGCAGCACGAAGATCACCGCGAGCGTCAGCGGCACGACCAGCTTCAGCCGTTCGGTCGCGCGCTCGAGATATTCGAACTGTCCCGACCAGGAGACAGCAGTGCCGGGCGGCAGCTTGACCCTGGCGGCGACGGCCGCCTGCATGTCGTTCACCACCGAGCGCAGGTCGCGGCCACGCACGTCCACGTAGACCCAGCCCGAGAGCCGCGCGTTCTCGCTGCGAAGCATCGGCGGTCCGTCGGCGACGGTGATGCGCGCGACCTCGCCGAGCAGCACCTGCGCGCCGCCTGCGGTGACGAAGGGCAGCGCGCGCAGTCCTTCCAGCGAGTCGCGGATCTCGCGGGGATAGCGGACGTTGATAGGGTAGCGCTCGCGGCCCTGGATCACTTCTCCCACGTTGTCGCCGCCGATCGCGGTCGACACGATGGACTGCACGTCGGCCATGGAAAGCCCGTAGCGCGCGGCAGCCAGGCGATCGACCTGCACGTCGATGTAGTGACCGCCGGTCAGGCGTTCGGCGAGCGCGGAGGTCACGCCGGGAACCGTTTTCACGGCCGTCTCGATTTGCGTCGTCAACGCGTCGATGGTCGCGAGGTCGGTCCCGCCCACCTTGATGCCGACCGGGCTCTTGATGCCGGTGGCGAGCATGTCGATACGGTTGCGGATCGGTGGCACCCAGATGTTGGAAAGACCGGGCACCTTGACCGCGCGGTCCAGTTCTTCCACGAGCCGGTCGGGCGTCATGCCGACGCGCCACTGGTCGCGCGGCTTGAACTGGATGGTCGTCTCGAACATCTCCAGCGGCGCCGGATCGGTGGCCGTGTCGGCGCGACCGGCCTTGCCGAACACATGGGCGACTTCGGGCACGGTCCTGATCATCCGATCGGTCTGCTGCAGCAGGGCCGTGGCCTTCGAAGTCGACAGGCCGGGCAGGGCCGACGGCATGAACAGCAGGTCGCCTTCGTCGAGGGCCGGCATGAACTCGCCGCCCACGCGCATCAGGGGAATCGCCGTGAGGAGCAGGACGATGCCGGCGATCGCCAGCGTGAGCCTGGGCCGGCGAAGCACCCCATCGAGCGCCGGTCGATACACGGCGATCAGGAAGCGATTGAGCGGGTTGGACGCCTCGTGGGGGATGCGGCCGCGGATCAGCCAGCCCATCAGGACCGGCACCAGTGTCACCGACAGTGCCGCTGCGGCCGCCATCGTGTAGGTCTTGGTGAAGGCCAGCGGGGCGAAGAGGCGGCCTTCCTGCGCTTCGAGCGAGAAGACCGGCACGAACGACAGCGTGATGATCAGCAGCGAGAAGGAGAGGGCGGGTCCGACCTCGACCGAGGCGTCGCCGACCAGGCGCCAGCGTTCCGCGATGGTCGGGCCGCGACCGTGCCGCGCATCGAAGGCTTCAAGGTGCTTGTGCACATTCTCGACCATCACGATCGAAGCATCGGTCATCGCTCCGACGGCGATGGCGATGCCGCCCAGCGACATGATGTTGGCGTTGACGCCTTGCCAGCGCATCGCGATGAAGGCCGCGAGGACCCCGACCGGCAAGGCCACGACGGCGACCAGTGCCGACCGCAGGTGGAACAGGAAGACGGCGCACACCAGCGCCACGACGATGAATTCCTCGATCAGCTTCGTGCGCAGGTTGTCGATGCCCCGATCGATCAGGAGCGAGCGGTCGTAGGTCGGCACGATCTCCACGCCCGCAGGCAGGCTGGCCTTGAGCGCCTCGATCTTCGCCTTGACCGCGGCGATGGTGGTCCGGGCGTTCTTGCCCGATCGCATGACGACGACCCCGCCCGCGACTTCGCCCTCGCCGTCGAGTTCGGCGATGCCGCGCCGCAGCTCCGGCCCGATCTGCACGGTCGCCACGTTGCGCAGCAGGACTGGCGTGCCCTTCGAGACGGCCAGGGGGATCGCCCGGAAATCGTCGAGCGACTGCAGGTAGCCCCGCGACCGCACCATGTACTCGGCTTCGGCCATCTCGACCACCGAGCCGCCGGTGGTCTGGTTGGCTTTCTGCAAAGCGTCGATCACCGTGGCCTGCGTGATGCCCAGGGCGCGCATGCGATCGGGGTCGAGGACGACCTGGTACTGGCGGACCATGCCGCCGATGCTCGCCACCTCGGCCACGTCGGGAACCGTCTTGAGCTCGAACTTCAGGAACCAGTCGTTGAGCGCGCGCAGTTGCGAGAGGTCGTTCCGGCCGTTGCGGTCGATCAACGCGTACTCGTAGACCCAGCCGACCCCGGTCGCGTCCGGACCGAGCGTTGCGTTCGCACCTGCGGGCAGGCGGCCCTGGACCTGGTTGAGATATTCGACGACGCGCGACCGTGCCCAGTACGGATCGGTCCTGTCGTCGAACAGCACGTAGACGAACGAGTCGCCGAAGAACGAGTAGCCGCGGACCGTCTTCGCACCCGGCACGCTGAGCATCGTCGTCGTCAGCGGATAGGTCACCAGGTCCTCGACGACCTGCGGCGCCTTGCCGGGATAGGGCGTGCGGATGATGACCTGCGTGTCCGACAGGTCTGGCAGCGCATCGAGCGGCGTCTGTCCCAGCGACCAGAGCCCTGCCGCGACGACGAACAGCGTCGCCATCGACACCAGGAAGCGGTTTCCGATCGACCACCGGATCAGCGCCGCGATCACGGGCGGGCTCTGGCTACGGCCTTGACGACCGACACCAGTCGATAGCCAGTCGCGCCGCCTTCCTCGAAGGTGAAACGGACGTCGTCGCCCGGCCTGATGTCGGCGAAGGCCGCGGCAGCGGACTTGCCGAATCCCATCGTCATGGCCGGCCACTTCATCGAGAGGATCGGCCCGTGCGAGATGGTGATCGTTTCGGACGTCACGCTCTCGACCTTGCCCTGGCCGACGTGCTGGTTGGTCATGGGCGAGGGACTGCTGACGGAAGCTGCGGCGAGGTTGCCGACGACCGAGCGCAGGCTGGCTTCCGAGTCGATCAGGAACTGCCCGCTGGCCACGACCCGCTCACCCTCGACGAGGCCGCTCGTAATTTCGACGTCGTCGCCATGTTCGGCGCCGACGGCGACGTCGCGCGGCTCGAAGGCGCCACCTTCCTGCTGCACGATGACGATCGCCCGCTTGCCGGTGCGGATGACGGATTCGGACGCGACCATCAGGTGCTCCCCGCTCGCGCCGCCGATGGAGAGGCGCAGCAGCATCCCGGGCGTCAGCCTGCCCGCGCGGTTGTCCACCTCGAAGCGCGCCTTCAGCGTGCGGGTCGTGGCACTGACCTCGGGAATGATTTCGGTCAAGGTTCCATCGAAGGACTGCGAGGGATCTGCCTGCAGCGTCGCCCTGACCTTCTGGCCGGCCGCGAGGCGGATCGCCTGGACCTCGGGAACGTCGGCGACGGCCCAGATCCTTTCGAGACCCGCGACGCGGAATAGCGTCGTGCCGGGCGTCACCGCCACGCCTTCGCGCACGCCGAGTTCGGCGATCACGCCGCTCGCAGGCGCCGTCAGCGTGAAGCGCGCGGTCGGTATGCCGCCTGCCTCGGCCTGTCTCACGAGCTCGATCGGGATCGACATCGCCCGCGTGCGCTCGCGTGCCGCGGCGACCAGGTCGTCGGCGACTCCGGCGCGCTTCAGCGCAACCAGCTCGTTCAACGGCCCCAGCCATTCCGGCGCGAAGATCGTTGCGAGGGCCTGGCCTTTGCGTACCCTTTCCATCGGCGCGCGGACGAACAGCCTTTCGACGTAGCCGGCCACTCGTGTCTGCACGGCGACATTCAGGCGCTCGTCGAATTGCACGGTCCCGATGGCATCGAACGACGAGGCGACCTGCTCACTTCGCACTGTCGTGTAGCGGATGCCGAGGTTCTGCTGCACACCCGCACTCACGCTCACGCCCTTCGCATCGCCTGCCTCGTCGGAATAGACCGGCACGAGCTGCATGTCCATGAAGGGCGACTTACCGGGCTTGTCGAAGCGTTGTGCCGGCACCATCGGGTCGTGCCAGTAGAGGACTCTCCTCGCGTCCGCTGGTTGCGCCGCGACGACGGTCGACGGGCTCGTGGCACGACCGAGATAGAACGCGCTTCCGGCTATCAGGAGAACGCCGACCATCGCGGCGAGCGTCGATCGTGCGCGGCTCATCGTGCGGTCTCGTCGGCGAGCGGCCTGAAGGCCAGCTCGGCCTCGGTCCTGGCGAGGTCACGTTGCAGCGTCAGCAGCTTTCGTCGCGCCTCCACTTCCGCGTGGCGCGCCTCGAACAACGTGACCAGGCTCGCCTGGTTCGAGCGATAGCCGGCCGTCGCCGCGGCAGTGCGCTGCTCGGCGACCGTCACCACGCCCAGCCGATAACGCGCGATGCGGTCCGCGAGGCGTTGCCGATTGCTGGCCAGGCCGCGGTACTCGACCGTGGCTGCCCGCACCGCTTCGGCCCGGTCGGCGTCGACACGCTCGACGAGTGCGAGCTTCGAAGCCGTCTCGCGATCCTGTCGTCGATCACGTGCGATTGGCAGCGGAATGCTGACGCCCACGGTGACGAGATCGGAGTAACCCGTGCGCTGGGCATAGCCGACTTCCCAGGTCCAGTCGGGATTGCGATTCGTTGCGGCCACGGTGACGGCTCGTTCGGCGACGTCGGTGTCGCGCCGTGCCGCCATCACGGCGGGGTGACGCGCGACATACGAAGGCTCGTCCAAGATCGCGAAGGGAACGGCACTGGCCAGTTCGCTCGCATGGAAGCCCACCCAGCGTTCCAGCGCTACGTCGGCGACGCTCGCCTGTTGCGCGACCTCGGCGGCGTCGTCTTCGGCAATGCCCAGCGCGCCCGTGAGGCCCAGCACCTCCTGACCGGAACCGGTGGCCGATGCGAGGCGGGCTCGCGACAGCGCGAGTTCCTCGTGCGCGTGGTGCGCCATCAGCGTCGTCAGCTCGAGCGACTCCGCGGCGTAGAAGGCATCGAGGTAGGCGAGCGTCGTCTGCAACCTCGTATTGGCCAGTGCCGACTGCAGCGTGATGGATTCACGACCGACGACCGCCTCTGCGGCTGCCTTGCGCGCCGCACGCTTGTCGCTCGACGACCATTCCTGCGCGAGACCGATGCGTTTCGTCGTCATCGAATCCCGCGCCGTGTGGAAGCGATCGGCGCCCGTGACCGGCAGGTCTTCGAGCGCCAGTCGCAACACGGGATCGGGCAGCTCGGACGCGGCGAGGGTCACCGCTGACGCACTGGCCAGACCGGCACGACCCGAGCGCGCCGACTCGGAACGCCGGATGGCGACGTCGACGGCCTGCTCGAGGGTGAAAGGTTCTGCCGCCGCCAAGGCGGGCAGTAGCGCGGCGACCATCGCGGTCGCGCACAGGAAGACGTGGGGCATGGCCACTCCAGGGACGAACGGACTTCAAGCAGGAAACGGCAAGCCGCTCCAGCACCGATCCATCGACGGAGTGGTCAGACGCGGAGTCTGAGCGTGGAGAGGAAGAGCGGGTCCGGCGGAGGCTGGGCCTCGGCCGTGGCCAGCCGTATCGCGCGGCCGGCGTCCGTCGGTTCGAGAGCGACGGGCGACACCAGCACTTGGATCACGGCCGGCAGGGAAGGGGAGACGACCTTGAGGACTTCGAAAGCCTGGGCGGCATCGACCGCGTGTTGATGGCAGAGGACCGGCTGCGCCTCGTCCATCGCTTCGCACGGCATGCGGGACGCGGCCATGTCCGCCATCGGACTCGCGTCGATCCTGGTCGGACACACGTAGCGCGCCAGCGCCAGCTGTGAGAACAGCAGCGAGAAGACCACGCAGAAGGCGGTCATCGAGCGATGGAAACGACGGCGGCGGTTCATGAAGGCCCGGAGTCTAGCCGAAGCGATTTCCTGTCGTGCTCGTGCGCCGTCCTGCGGGCAGACCTGATCAAGCTGCAGCCATCACGCGGCGTCGTCCTTGCGCAGCGAGCCATCGCTCGTCAGGAAGTCGAAGTCGCAGCCGCCGCCGGCCTGCAGCACCGTCTTGCGGTAGAGCGCCTTGTAGCCGCGTGGCGGCACGGGCAGCGGCTCGATCGTCGCGAGTCGTCGCGCAATCTCTGCCGCGTCGACCAGCAGGTCGATCCGTTTCTCGGCGATCGACAGCCGGATGCGGTCGCCGTTGCGGACCGCCGCGAGCGGGCCACCGATCGCCGCCTCCGGCGCAACGTGCAGCACGATCGAGCCGAACGCCGTACCCGACATGCGCCCGTCGGAGATGCGCACCATGTCCTTGACGCCCGCCTGCGCGAGCTTCTTCGGGATCGGCAGGTAGCCGGCTTCGGGCATGCCGGCCGCTTGCGGACCAATGTTCTGCAGCACGAGGAAGTCGTCGGCCCGCACGTCGAGGTCGGGATCGTCGATGCGCTTCGCAAGATCTGCCAGACCGTCGAAGACTACGGCCCTTCCCTCGGATTCGAACAGCGCCGGCGTCGCCGCGGCACGCTTGAAGATCGCGCCGTCGGGCGCGAGCGAACCGGACAGCGCGACGAGGCCACCGACCTTCGACACCGGATCGTCGAATGGCCGGATGACAAGGCGATCGACCCATTCGAGGGGCTCGTCCAGGCGCTCTGCCAGCGTGCAGCCGGTGATGTCGATGGTGTCGAGATGCAGCAGCGGCCTGAGTTCGCGCAGCAGTGCGCCCATGCCGCCGGCCGCATGGAAGTCCTCCATGTAGCCGTCGCCGACGGGTTTCAGGTCGACCAGCACCGGGGTCTCGTCCGAGAGCTGGTTCAGGCGCGCGTTGGAGACGCGGATGCCGAGGCGGCCCGCGATCGCCGTCAGGTGAACGATCGCGTTGGTCGATCCGCCGATCGCCATCAGGACGCGGAAGGCGTTCTCGACCGAGTGGGGCGTGATGACCTGGTCCGGCCGGATCGGCCGATGGATCAGCGCGACCGCGGCCCGTCCGCTTTCCTCGGCCGCGACCAGGCGGTCCGCATGCACTGCGGGGATCGCGGCCGTGCCTGGCAGCGACATGCCGAGGGTCTCGGCGATGCAGGCCATGGTGCTCGCCGTGCCCATCACCGCGCACGTGCCGGCCGTCACCGACAGGCGTCCTTCGACGAGGTCGATCTCGGCCAAGTCGACGGTGCCGGCGCGGTACTTCGACCAGTAGCCGCGACAGTCGGTACAGGCGCCGAGCCGCTGGCCGCGATGGCGGCCGGTCATCATCGGACCGGTGACGAGCTGGATCGCCGGACGGTTTGCTGACGCGGCTCCCATCAGCTGTGCGGGCACGGTCTTGTCGCAGCCGCCGATCAGGACCACGGCATCCATCGGCTGCGCGACGATCATCTCCTCGGTGTCCATCGACATCAGGTTGCGATAGACCATGCTGGTCGGATTGAGGAACACTTCGCCGAGCGAGATCGTGGGAAAGGGCATCGGCAGCGCACCTGCGGCGAGCACGCCGCGCGACACGGCCTCGACCAGTTCGGGCATGGTGCGGTGGCAGTTGTTGAAGCCCGACGGCGTCATCGCGATGCCGACGATGGGCCTTTCCAGAAGCGTCGTCGAGAGGCCCATCGAGCGCGCGAACGAACGTCGCAGGTAACGTGCGAAGTCGAGGTCGCCGTAGTTCGTCAGTCCGTTGTCGAGACCGACGGGTCGGTCCTTGGTGTCGTTCATCGATGGTCGTCCTGATGGGTCACGCGTCTTCGCAGATCCGGATCATCGCCCCTGGGGCAATACTCTGGAGAATGTGCGAAACGATCCCATGAACGAGCCCACCCCCGAACCGGGTCCACTGCTCGGACCGCACGAGCAGGCGGCCTTTGCGCAGTCGGTCGAGAACGTGCGACGCGCGGGTGCGATGCATCTGGCCGGACATCGCGCCGAAGACGCGGTGATCGCGTTCGTCGCGAACGTGCAGCACGGCGTCGACGGACTCGTCGCGAAGGCTCGGGCCGACGGCAAGCGGATCGATTGCGAAGCCGGGTGCAGTCACTGCTGCAAGGCACGCGTCGAGACGAGCGCGCCGGAAGTTTTCGCGATCGTCACCGAGATCGACGGGCGTCCGACCGCCGAGCGCACGGAACTCATCGCAGCTCTCGAGCGTCGCCTCGCGTTGCCGTCGCAGGCCGATGCAACGTGGGCCACCAGGCCGGCCTGTCCTTTCCTGATCGATCACCTGTGCTCCATCTACGCCGTGCGTCCTACGGCCTGCCGCAAGGCACATTCGACCGACGTGACCCGATGCACTTCGTATGCACCCTCCATTCCCCAGGATCTCGAGCTTGCGCTCGGTGCGCAGGCGCTGATCCGGGGAACGACGATGGCTTATGCCGACTTCGGTGTCGATGCCACGGGGGTCGAACTGGTGGGTGCCGTCGTCGCGGCCCTGCACGATCCGTCGATGCGCAGGCGATGGGTCGAAGGAGAGTCCGTCTTCGCGATCGGCTCCATCTAGCGATGCCGGTGCCGTCCCGAAAGACCCGTCAGCCCTCGTCGACTTCGACCGGCTCTTTGGCGGACGACAGCGTGTTCAGTACGCGCTCGAGGAGCGCGTAAAGCGCCTCGATATCGTGGGCACCGATCGTCGCCGTGATCTGTTCGTAGTGCGCTTCGGAGATCGGCGCGATCCGCGCGATCAACCGACGACCTTTCGGCGACAGGGTGACCTGGGCGGCCCGCAGGTCGTCCGCGTGGACCGCTCGACGGACCAGCCCCCGCGTCTCGAGCGTCTTCAACAGGCGCGACAGGCTCGGCATGCTCAGGTAGGTCTGCTGTCCGATCTCGCCCAAGCGAAGGGGAATCGAGGACGCCTCGAGCGCACGCAGGACCCGCCATTGCTGTTCCGTCAGGCCGTGTTCGCGGAGCATCGGCCTGAAATTCGACATGACGGCATCGCGCGCCCGCAGCAGCGCCATCGGCAGCGACCTGGAAAATGTGCGGAGCGGCTCGGCGGGCTTGACGGTCTTCATGCAGGTGACGTGTTGACGCAAAAGGGTCGCCTCGATATAGTTAACACGTTAACTAGTAAGGAGACATCATGCAAGTGTCCGCAGAAGCAGGTGCAGCCGCCGCTTCCATCGGGACTATCTACGGGGTCCTGCTGAACGATCGCGCGACCGTGGTACGCCTGGAGTCCTCCTTCACGCAACCGCCTTACAAGGCGCCGCCGCAGGCGCCGATCCTCTACATCAAGTCGCGCAACACGATTGCCGCCGACGGCTGCATGGTGGCGATCCCGGCGTCAGCGGATGCCGTGCGCATCGACGGCACGGTCGGCGCGGTGATCGGCTCGCGGGCCCGCGCGGTGAAGGCCGCGAACGCCCTCGATCACGTGAGCGGCTTCGTCATCGTCAGCGACGTCACGCTTCCCCACGACTTGTACTACCGCCCGGCGATTCGCCAGCGCTGTCGCGACGGCTTCTGTCCCATGAGTCTCGCTTCGATGCCCGAAGGATTCGATGTCGCAGCGGCCGACGTGCTGATCTCGATCGACGAAGGGATCGTCCATCGTCGCCGCCTTTCCGACCTGGTTCGAAGCTTGCCGCAGTTGCTCGAGGAGATGACCGCCTTCATGACGCTCGAAGCAGGGGACGTCGTGCTGCTCGGCCTGCCCGACGAGGCGCCGCTCGCCCGGGTCGGCGACCGCGTGCGTATCGAGGTGCCCGGTCTCGGCGTCCTGACGCACGGCGTGGTCGTCGAGGAGATCCCGGCGTGAAGGTCGGTCGCATCCTGGATCGGAGCGACGTGGTGGCCGTGACTGCGGACGGTGACCGGGTGCGCCTGCCGGACGGCGACCTGGTCGACGAGTCGGCGCTGCACTGGTTGCCGCCTCTCGAGTTCGGAACGATCTTCGCGCTCGGCCTCAACTATGCCGATCACGCGAAGGAGCTGGCCTTCGGCAGCGCGCCCGAGGAGCCGCTGGTGTTCCTCAAGGGACCGAACACGCTGATCGGCCATCGGTCCGTCACGGTCCGTCCCGCCGAGGTGGCGTACATGCACTACGAGTGCGAGCTCGCGGTCGTGATCGGGACGCGCTGCAGGAATGTCAGGCGCGAACGCGCCTACGAAGTCGTCAGCGGCTACACGGTCGCGAACGACTACGCGATCCGCGACTACCTCGAGAACTACTATCGTCCCAACTTGCGCGTCAAGAACCGCGACACCTGCACGCCGATCGGTCCCTGGATCGTCGACGCCGCGGACGTGCCCGACCCGATGGACCTGCGGCTGCGGACCTGGATCAACGGCACGCTGACCCAGGATGGCAACACGAGGAACATGGTCAACGACGTGCCCGGCCTGATCGCCCACCTGTCGAGCTTCATGACCCTGAGCCCTGGCGACGTGATCCTGACCGGTACGCCCGAAGGCGTGGCCGACTGCAAGGTCGGCGACGAGGTGATCACCGAGATCGACGGCATCTGCCGCCTTGTCAGCACGATCGGCGCCGACCTGGCCGCGAAGGATTGAACATGCGTATCGATCACCTCATCGCTGGCAAGAGCGTCGCCAGCGAACACTACTTCGAGACCATCAACCCGGCCACGCAGGAAGTCCTGGCCGAGGTCGCATCGGGCGGGGAGCGAGAGGTCGACGCGGCGGTGGCTGCGGCGAAGGCGGCGTTCCCCGGATGGGCCGGCATGCCCGCGCCACAACGTGCCACGCGCATCCGCAAGCTGGGCGAACTGATCGCGGCGCACGTGCCGGAGATCGCGAAGACGGAGACCGACGATTGCGGTCAGACCATCAGCCAGACCGGCAAGCAACTGATCCCGCGCGCCGCGGACAATTTCACCTACTTCGCGGAGATGTGCGTGCGCGTCGACGGGCAGACCTATCCGACCGACACGCACCTAAACTACACGCTGTTCCATCCGGTTGGCGTCTGCGCGCTGATCTCGCCGTGGAACGTGCCGTTCATGACGGCTACCTGGAAGGTCGCACCCTGCCTCGCGTTCGGCAACACTGCGGTGCTCAAGATGAGCGAGCTGTCGCCACTGACGGCGGCCCGTCTCGGCGAGCTGGCCCTCGAGGCCGGTATCCCGGCCGGCGTGCTCAACGTCGTGCACGGCTACGGCAGGGAAGCGGGCGAGCCCCTCGTCGCGCATCCGGACGTGCGAGCCATCTCGTTCACGGGATCGACCGCGACCGGCAACCGCATCGTCAAGGCGGCCGGACTGAAGAAGTTCAGCATGGAACTCGGCGGCAAGAGTCCCTTCGTGATCTTCGAGGACGCGGACCTGCCGCGTGCCCTCGACGCGGCCCTCTTCATGATCTTCAGCAACAACGGAGAGCGCTGTACCGCGGGCTCGCGCATCCTCGTGCAGCAATCGATCTACGCCGACTTCGTCGCCCGTTTCGCGGATCGCGCGAAGGCGATCGCGGTGGGCGACCCGCAGGACGCCGACACGGTCATCGGGCCGATGATCTCGCAAGGCCATCTCGCGAAGGTTCGCGGCTACATCGAGCTGGGTCCGAGCGAGGGTGCGACGCTGGTCTGCGGCGGTCTCGGGTCGCCGGCATTGACCGACCGCGTGAAGAACGGCAACTACGTGCTGCCGACCGTCTTCGCGGACGTGGACAACCGCATGCGGATCGCGCAGGAAGAAATCTTCGGACCGGTCGCCTGCCTGATCCCGTTCAGGGACGAAGCCGATGCCATCCGTCTGGCCAACGACATCGCCTACGGATTGAGCAGCTACGTCTGGACCGAGAACATCGGCCGTGCGCATCGCGTGGCCGCGGCGGTGGAGGCCGGTATGTGCTTCGTCAACAGCCAGAACGTCCGCGACCTGCGCCAGCCCTTCGGCGGCACGAAGGCCTCGGGTACGGGACGCGAGGGCGGGACGTGGAGCTACGAGGTCTTCTGCGAGCCGAAGAACGTCGCGGTCTCGCTCGGCAGCCATCACATTCCGCACTGGGGTGCAAAGTGAAGAGGAGATCGCGATGAGCCTCTACGCATTGCAGAAGTTCATGTTCGAGATCAATCGCACGACCGACGTCCAGAAGCGCTTTCGCGAAGGGGGCGCCGCGCGATCGGCGCTGCTCGACGACTACGACCTCACCGCCGAAGAGCGCGAAGCGGTCGAGACGGGCGACATCGGCAAGATCTATGTGCTCGGCTGCAACGGACAGTTGCTGATGCACTTCGCGCCGTTGCTCGGCATGCCGTGGGCCGAGTACATCGCGGCGATGCGCGAAGGCGTCCGCAAGTACGGGCCGGTCCGCGCCGGTGTCTACGCGATGACGACCGCGCACGACGACCGCGTCGCAGGCGTCTGATGTCCCTGGTCTTCGCAGCGGTCTGCAGTCACGCACCCGGCATCACGGGTCGCGCCCACATGGCCGACCCGGTGGTGAAGGACGAATTCCACGCCCAGTTCGACCGGCTGGGCCGTGCCCTGCACGCGAGCCGGCCGGACGCGGTCATCGTCATCGCCGCCGAGCACTTCGCCAACTTCTTCATGAACAACATGCCCGCCTATGCGATGGGCATGGCCGACAGCTACGTCGGGCCGATCGAGGATCCGGCCTGGCTCGGCATCGAGAAGACCAAGGTGCCGGGCGCCCCAGAACTGTCGCGAAGGCTGATCGCCGAGGTGATGCAGACCGTCGACGTGGCCTATGCCGAGGAATGGAAGTTCGACCACGGGATCATCGTCCCGCTGCATTTCCTGACGCCGGACTTCAAGACCCCGATCATCCCGGTGAACATCAACTGCCAGGGCCCGCCGCTGACGCCGCTGCATCGTGCCTGGACCTTCGGCGAAGCCTTGCGGCGGGCGTGCGACAAGGTGCCGGAGCGCATCGCCATCGTCGGCACCGGCGGCATCTCCCACTGGCCCGCGAGTCCCGACTCGGGCAAGGTCAACGAGGCCTGGGACCGCACGTTCATGGACCGCTGGTGCGCCAGCGATCGCGCCGGGATGCTGTCGTACACCGACGAGGAGACCTATCGCGACGCAGGGCAGGGCGGCTTCGAGATCCGCACCTTCATCGCGGTCGCCGCGGCGGCCGGCGGGCAAGGCGCGATCTTCCACATGAAGGCCATCCCGATCTTCGCAGTGACCTGCACGGCAGCCGTCATGTCGGTACTGTGAGGCCCGTGCGAGCCAAGGCGGTCGCAGGCTTCTCCAGCTTGTCGCGTCGGGTCGCGTCGTCTTCCATCAGTTCGTACCACATGGCGTTCAGCACCGCGAAGATCGCGGCCAGCGGAAGTCCCAGCAACCAAGCGAAGTACCACATGTGCGTATCCCTTTGTCTTCAGTAGGCATGGCCACGATCGTCGCGGATCGCGACGGCGTCGACCTTGCCCCACAGAACGTGATAGACCCAGGTCGTGTAGACCACGACGATGGGGATGAAGACCGCAGTCACGACCAGCATGATGAAGAGCGTGAGCTGGCTCGACGACGAGTCCCACACGGTGAGACTGGCGCGCGGCTCGATCGAGGACGGCAGGATGAACGGGAACATCGAGGCGCCGACGCTGAGCACGATGCCGGCGATCCCGGCCGCGCTGCTGCATAGAGCGAGCAGTTCACGACGAAAGTGCAGGCTGACCCAAGCCGTCGCGGCGCCGATGAAGCCCGTCGCCGGCGCGATCCACAGCCACGGCGAGGTCGCGTAGTTGATGAACCAGGCGCCGGGCTGCGCGACCGCCGTCTTCAGCAGCGGGTTCGACGGACCGTCGGTGACGAGCGCGCTCGTGACGCGGTAACCGTCGACCCATAGCCACAGGACGAGTCCCGCGCTCGCGTACGACACGAGGGTCGCGAGCGCGGCCCAACCGCCGAAGCGGCGCGCGCGCTCTGCCACCACGCCATCGGTCTTCAGTACCAGCCATGCCCCGCCGTGCGTGACCAGCATCGCGACCGAGACCAGGCCGCACAGCAAGGCGAACGGATTGAGCAGGCCGAAGAACGAGCCGTCGTAGAAGATGTGCATGTCCGGCGACAGGCGGAAGGGCACGCCCTGCAGCACGTTGCCGATCGCGACGCCGAAGATCAGCGCCGGCACCAGGCCGCTGACGAACAGGGCCCAGTCCCAGCGGGCACGCCATGCCGCCTCGTCGCGCTTGCCGCGGAACTTGAAGGCCACGGGTCTCACGATCAACGCGACGAGGATCGCGAACATCGCGAGATAGAAGCCCGAGAACGACACCGCGTAGAGCTGCGGCCAGGCCGCGAAGATCGCGCCGCCACCGAGGATCAGCCACACCTGGTTGCCTTCCCAGACCGGACCCACGCTGTTGATGATCACGCGGCGCTCCAGATCGTCGCGTCCGGCGAACGGCAGCAGCATCGCGGCCCCCAGGTCGAAGCCGTCGGTGATGGCGAAGCCGATCAGCAGCACGCCGATCAGCAGCCACCAGATCAGCCGCAGCAGTTCGTAGGAGATCAGGTCGTGAAGGATCATGGGGTTCTTCGATCGGTTCAGTGAGACGCGCTGGTCAGCAGACCCGGCACGGGATCGATGCCATGGGAGCGTGTTGCCTCGCCCGGTCCTGGATGCTCGTCGGGTCCCTTGCGGATCACTTTCAGCAGCAGCTTCAGCTCGATCACCAGGAGCACGGTGTAGAGCGCCGCGAAGCCGACGATGGTGAGCAGCAGCGTCGTCGCGCCGAGGCTCGAGACGGCAACGGCGGTGGGCAGCACGCCCTCGATCACCCAGGGTTGCCGCCCGACCTCGGCAACGATCCAGCCGGCCTCGGCAGCGATCCACGGCAACGGGATCGCGATGACTGCGACCTGGAGTAGCCAGTGGTGCGCATCGAGACGGCGTCGGGCCGACAGTACGAAGAAGGTCGCGGTCAGCGCGATGAAGAACAGACCCAGCCCGACCATCACGCGGAAGGCCCAGAACAAGGGCAGCACCGCCGGAACCGTGTCCCACGCCGCCCGATTGATCTGCGCGTCGGTCGCCAGTCGCGGATCGTCGACATAGCGCTTGAGCAGCAGCGCATATCCCAGCGCGTGACCGTTGACCTCGAAGTCGTCACGGTCTTTCGTCGCGACGGTGGTCGCTCCTGCGGCCCTGACTCTCTGCAACGCGTCGTAAGCCTTGATGCCATCGCGGATGCTGGCCTCGGCACGCACGACGAGGTCTTCGATACCGGTGATCTCGGTGTCGAGCGACCGGGTACCGATCAGCCCCATCACCATCGGGATGTGGACCGCGAAGTGCGTCTCGCGCAACGCCTGGTCGGGGAAGCCGAAGGCGGTGAACGCGGCCGGCGCCGGCTCGGTCTTCCACATCGCCTCGAGCGCGGCGAGCTTTACCTTCTGATGCTCGCTCGACAGGTAGCCGCTCTCGTCGCCGAGGACCACGACCGACAGCGATGCGGCAAGGCCGAACGACGCGGCGACGGTCATCGACCGTCGTGCGATCTGGACGTGACGGCCCTTCAGCAGATACCAGGCCGAGACACCGAGAACGAAGATCGACGCGACGGTGTAGCCGGCAGACACGGTGTGCACGAACTTCGCCTGCGCCACGGGATTCGTCAGCACCGCGTAGAAGTCGCTGACCTCCATCCGCATCGTCTGCGGATTGAAGGCCGAGCCCACCGGGTTCTGCATCCAGCCGTTGGCGATCAGGATCCACAGAGCGGACAGGTTGGAGCCGAGCGCGACGGCCCACGTGGTCATCAGGTGGCCGACCTTGGACAGCTTGTCCCATCCGAAATAGAACAGTCCTACGAAGGTGGCCTCGAGGAAGAAGGCCATCAGGCCCTCGATCGCCAGCGGCGCTCCGAAGATGTCGCCGACGTAGTGGCTGTAATAGCTCCAGTTCATGCCGAACTGGAACTCCATCACGAGGCCGGTAGCCACGCCCATCGCGAAGTTGATACCGAACAGCACGCCCCAGAACTTCGTCATGTCGCGCCAGATCGTGCGGCCCGTCATCACATACACCGTCTCCATGATCGCGAGCAGCACCGCGAGGCCCAGCGTCAGCGGGATGAAGATGAAGTGGTACATCGCTGTCAAGGCGAACTGAAGTCGTGACAACGCGACGATGTCGAGGTCCATGGATGGGTCCTTGTTTTGGCCGGGGTAAGGCTGTCAGTCGGGGCGCAATGCGTTCAGGGCGGTGTCGAATGCGGTCGTACCGCGCGCGAGGTCCGCGACGATGCGGCCTTCGCGAAGGCAGATCAGCCGATCGGCCAGCGCCGCCTCACGGCGTAGATGGGTCGCGATCAGAAGGGTCCGCCCCACGGCTTCTGTGTCCAGCCGGAACAGGACGTCGTGGGCGGTCGCGGCATCGAGGGCGTCGGTCGGTTCGTCGAGCAGCCATACACGCACGTCGCGCAGCAGAAGGCGGGCGAGTGCGAGTCGGCTGGCCTGTCCGCCCGACAGGCCGATGCCGCCTTCGCCGAGCACCGTGGCCAGGCCCGAAGGCATGGCTTGCACGTCGTCCGAGAGTCCTGCGGACCACAATGCTGCGTCCAGCCGGACGTCGCTGGCCGCGGCATCGGCCAGGCGAAGGTTGTCGCGCAGACTGTCGTTGAAGAGTTCGGTCCGCTGCGTCAGCAGGCTGTGGGATTGGACGCGTACCGAACCCGAGCGCGGAGGGAGTTCGCCAGCGATCACGCGCAGCAGGGTCGACTTGCCCGAGCCGCTGGCGCCGATCACCGCGACACGCGCGCCGGCGTTCAACGTCAGGTCGATGTCGTGAAGTATCGGCGACCGGGCGCCAGCGTGGCAGGCGTCGACCTGCATCAGCCGCATGGCGCAGTCCGCATCAAACGGTTGCATCGGGCCGGTCGGCTCGTCGGTCTCGACGGGAGCGAGGCGACGTGCGGCCAGCCACGCGCGACCGCTTTCGAGCGCGCCGCGACGCAGCGCCGTGAAGGGCTCCGTCGACGCCAGCACCATCAGCAGGATCAGCATCGCTGCGGGCGCCGTCAGCGACGCCTGTTCGACCAGCACGCCGACGCCGATCAGCGCGGCCGCTAGGGTCAGCGTGCTCGACATGCCGAAGGCGATGCCAGCGTGTCGGTGTAGGCAATCGAGCGCGAGATCTGCCGCGACAAGTTGTCGATCAGCTCGCACTATCGCCTCGCATTGCCGTTCGAGGCTACCGGTCATCGTCAGCTCGACCTGGCCCGCGACGAGGTCGGTGGTCCGCGCCCGAAGAACTTCCAGCGCCTTGGCCCGAAGCATCGCCGGGCGGCGCGCGCCCCGTCCGACCCGCAGCGTGAGGATCACACCGATGCCGATCAGCCAGAGCGTCAGCACCACTCCCATCAAGACGTTCCCGAGCCCCAGAACGACACCGGCCAACAAAGCTGCTCCGAATGCCGCGCCAGCCGGAACCAGCAACCGCAGGTAGACGGTCTCGAGGGCGTCGATGTCGGCCGTCAGTCGGAAGAGTAGTCGTGACGGCCTTGCCACCAATGTGCGCGCGGCGTTGGCGCCGGCCCACTGACGGAACAGCCGCACGCGCAGGTTGGCCAGCGCGGCGAAGGTCGCGTCGTGCGTCACCAGGCGTTCGGCATAGCGCGATCCGGTGCGGCCCAGCGCCAGCAGACGAATGCAGGCCGACGGTACGAACACGTCGAAGCCGAGTGCGGTCGCTGCCTGCAATCCGGCGAGTGAAGTCGCGGTGATGAACCAGCCCGAGAGGCCGAGCAGTCCCATCCCGGTCAGCACGGTCAGGGTGGCGAGCGCGGCACCCATGGCGAGACGAAGAGGTTGCTCGGCCAGCATCGGTCCGAGCACGGCGCGCAGATCGTGACGAGGATTCACGCGGCTTCCTGACGCGGTTCGCGATCGAGATGGATCACGCGCGCGAGACGGCGCATGAGCAGCGGATCGTGCGTGGCCACGATCATCGTCCGGCCTTGCGCGAGCTCGAGCAGCGCATCGACGACTTCGCGCGCCGTCTCGCGATCGAGGTGAGCCGTGGGTTCGTCGACCAGCAGGAGGTCTGCATCCGGGTCGAGCGCCATCCGCGCCAGCGCCAGCCGCACGACTTCTCCACCCGACAAGCCGAGCCCGCCCTCGCCGAGGGCGCAGGCCGAGTGCGCCTGCGCGACGCGTCCGAGGCCGAAGGCCGCGGTCGCGCTCTCGACGTCGGGATGCTGCCTGCGCCCGAGGCCGATGTTGGTCGCGACGGATGCGGCAAATACGTGGGGTCGTTGTCCCATCCATCCGATGCGCCGTCGCAGTGCCTGTGCGCTGCCGTCCGCAAGGGAGACGCCGCCGATCGCGATGTCGCCGCGCTGCGCGGGCACCAGGCCTGCGATGAGGCACAGCATCGTGGTCTTGCCAGAGCCGCTGGCGCCCGTCAGGGCCACGTGTTCGCCGGGCGCGATGCGCAATGCGTCGTCGTCGAACAGGAGGGGCTGTCCGGGATGGCCGTAGTCGAGGTGGCGGATGCAGACCTCTGGCGCACCCTCGACGCGCGAGTCGAGCTTCGCCGGTCCGCTTCCCGGCATCGCGATACCCGTCTGCACGAGCTGCGTCAGCGCGTCGAACGCCGCTTCGCCGGCGGCGCGGTCGTGCCACGCAGCGGCGAGTTCGCGCAGCGGCTCGAAGAAGGCGGGCGCGAGCAGCAGGATGAACAGACCCTCGCCGAGGCTGAGCCGGTGGCCCCAGGTCCCGAACGAGAAGGTCCCGAGCAGATGGAAGCCGACGTAGGCTGCAACCAGTGCCACGCCGAGTGCCGAGAACAGTTCCAGCACGGCCGAAGACAGGAACGCGATGCGCAAGACGGCCATCGTGCGCAGCCGCAGACCCTGCGCGGCTTCTCCGATGCGCGTCGCGGTGGCGTCGACCGCATCGAGCGAGCGCAAGGTCGCGATCCCTCGCAATCGGTCGAGCAGGAACGCGTTGAGTGATCCGGTCTGTCCGTACTGAGCTTCGCTGGCGGCGCGGGCGCGCCATCCCACCAGTGCCATGAAGAGCGGGATCATCGGTGCGGCGGTCAGCAGGACGAGTGCCGCGACCCACGACAGACCGGCCACGACGGGAAGGATGGCCAGTGGCACGAATGTCGCGCGCCAGCGAGCGGGTCGATAGCGGACCAGGTAGGGGACGACTGCCTCGGCCTGCTCCGCGATCACGCTCGCCGCTAGCCCCGAGGCCGGCCGGTCGGGATCGAAGGGCGAACGTCGTGCCAGCGACGACATGACCCGTTCGCGCAGGATGGACAGATGCGACCGCGCCGTAGCGAAGACATGCTTCGATCCCCAGGACTCGACCAGCAATCTCGCGAAGCCGAGCAGCAGGATGCCTGCGGCCGGCGCGACGACGACGGCCGAGCCTCCGCCGGTGCTCAGGCGCTGCACGGCGAAGGCGAGCAGGCCGGCCTGCGGCAGCCACAGCAACGGAGCCAGCCCGACTACGACGCTGCCCGTGCGATGGACCTGCAGCGAATGCAGGCTCGTGATGGCGACGCGAGTTTCTTCGGTACTGCCGTGCTGCATCGATGCTTCCTTGCTGACGTCCATCCGACCGACGATTGATCGAACCCGCAGAGATCGGCACCATAGGCACCGACCTCCATCGGGTCTGTTCGCAACCGCACTGACGAACGGCAAACCTTTTGAATACCCTCCGCGTTTCCGGATGAAAGGCATGAATCGTTCGACGCCTTGATATCCCTCAATGTCGCTGGCGATCGAAACAGGTGAGATGCGGCTGATCGGCGATCCAGGAACGAACCATGTCGGACCACTTCCTGGTCTCGGTCGTCTTGTGCGATAGCGAACAAACCCTTCTCGAGCGGTCTTCACGATGCTCAAGAAAGAAGTCGAGACCTGATGGATCTGATCAAACACCTCCTGAGCCGCGAGCCGCTGCTGGCGCTCTTCATCACCATCGCCCTCGGCTACCTGGCCGGCAAGATCAGGGTCGGCAAGTTCGTGCTCGGAGGCATTGCGGGAACCCTGCTGGTCGGGGTCGTCGTGGGTCAACTGCAGATCACCGTCGACCCTGGTATCAAGGCGATTTTCTTCGCACTGTTCATCTATGCCGTCGGTTTCCAGGGCGGCCCGCAGTTCTTCCATGCGCTGAACCGTCGGTCGCTGAACCAGCTCGCTTCGGCCTTCGTGATGTGCGCGACGGGTCTACTCTGCGTCCTGGCTGCGGCGTGGGCGTTCGACCTCGACCGCGGCATGGCGGCGGGGCTGGCCGCCGGAGGTCTCACGCAGTCGGCCATCATCGGCACCGCGGGCGATGCACTCACCAAGCTGGGCCTGACACCCGAACTCACGAAGATCATGCAGACCAACGTCGCGGTCGGCTATGCCGTCTGCTACATCTTCGGGTCGCTCGGTCCGATCATCATGGTCACGTGGTTCCTGCCGATGGTGATGAAGTGGGACATCCGCGAGGAAGCGATCAAGCTTGCCAAGCAGCTTTCCGGCGGCCATGCAGAACTGGATCCCGGACAATTCAACGCCGTCAGGCCGATCGATACGCGCGTCTACGAGATCGCGGCGGGAAGCACGGCGATCGGCAGGACGGTGCTGGCGATCGACGAGGCGTTCTCGGACGCGTCCATCGAGGCCGTGTTCCGCGCGGATACGTCGATCGACCTCAACGACCAGCTCGTCATCCGGCTCGGTGATCGCGTGGCGATCACCGGAATGGTCGCCGCCATCGCCCAGGCCACGGAGCTGCTGGGTCGTGAAGTGGTCGCGCCGGATGCGCTGCTGCTGGTCCAGGAGGACCGCGAGATCATCCTGACCAACCGGGCGCTCGGCAATCGCGCCTTGGGCGAGATCCACGATCACGTCACCGTCGAGAACCGCCACGGCGTCTTCCTGACGGCAGCCCTGCGCATGGGCCGCAACCTGCCGCTGGTCCGTGAACTCGCGCTCAAGACCGGTGACGAGCTGCACTTCATCGGCAGCCCCGTAGATCTCGATCGCGTGCAGTCGAAGATCGGCTACAAGATCACGGCTGCCGCGGCCACCGACTTCATCTTCTTCGGCCTCGGCATGCTGCTCGGGATGCTGATCGGCATGATCCAGTTCCGCATCTGGGGTATCCCCATCTCGATCGGCAGCGGCGGCGGGTGCCTGCTGTCGGGACTGCTGTTCGGCTGGTTGCGCAGCGTCCATCCTCGCTTTGCCGCACTGCCGCTCGGCGCATCCAACTTCCTGCGGGACTTCGGCCTGGCGGTCTTCGTCGGCATCGTCGGCATCGCGGCCGGACCGCAGGCGTTGGTCGCGATCGAGAAGTACGGCCTCACGCTGTTCTTCCTCGGCGTGGGCGTGACCCTGATCCCGCAGATCGTCACGTTCTTCTTCTCGTACTTCGTGCTGCGCATCCGCAACCCGATCGAGGCGCTGGCCTGCGTCGCGGGCGGTCGCAGCGCCAATCCCGCCTTCGCGGCGCTACTGGCCAAGGCCGGCAACGCCACGCCCGTCGTCTCGTTCACGGTGACCTATGCCGTGGCGAACGTCTTCCTCACCCTCTGGGGCCCGGTGATCGTCGGCATCATCACGACCAACGCCGCGCCCTGAACATGACCGAGAACCTCATGGCCGAGCAGGACTTCAACCAGTACGCCCAGCTCAGTCCGTTCGAGCTGAAGGACCGCCTCATCGCCATCGCGAGTTCCGATGCGCAACGACTGATGCTGAACGCGGGTCGCGGCAACCCCAACTTCCTCGCGACGCTGCCGCGATGGGCGTTTCTCAGCCTCGGCGATTTCTCGATGCGCGAGGCGGAGCGTTCGTACTCGTATCTGGACAGCGGCTTCGGTGGCCTGCCCGAGCACACCGGCATCGTCCAGCGGTTCGATGCGTACGCGACCGCGCACCGCCTGACCGACGGGGTTCGCTTCCTGCGATCGGCGATCTCCTACGTCAAGGATCAGCTCGGCCTCGACCAGGATGCCTTCTTGTTCGAGATGGTGAGTGCGTTCCTGGGCTGCAACTACCCGACGCCGCCGCGGATGCTTCCGCACGTCGAGGAGATCGTCAAAGCCTACCTGGCCCAGGAGATGTTCGGCACGGTGCCGCGCAGTGGCGACTTTTTGGTCTTCGCGACCGAGGGCGGGACCGCAGCCATGACCTACATCTTCCAGAGCCTGCGGATCAACGGATTGATCGCCCCGGGCGACAGGATAGCCATCTGCACGCCGATCTTCTCGCCCTATCTCGAGATCCCGGCGCTGGCCGAATACGGCCTCGAGATCGTGGACATCCGCATGGACGAACATGCGAGCTGGCAGCTGCCGCAAACGGAGATCGACAAGCTGCTGGACCCGACGATCAAGCTGTTGTGTCTCGTCAATCCGAGCAACCCACCGTCGACGAAGTTGTCGGATGCCGTGCTCGATCGGCTCGCCGAACTGGTCGCGAAGCAAAGGCCCGATTTGTTCATCGTGACCGACGATGTGTACGGCACCTTCGCCGACGACTTCGTGTCGATCTTCGCCCGTTGTCCGCACAACACCTTGTGCGTCTACTCGTTCTCGAAATTCTTCGGCGCCACGGGCTGGCGGCTGGGGGTTATCGCGCTCCACGAGAAGAACGTCTTCGACACGGCGCTGGCGGACCTGCCCGAGATCGAGAAGCAGCGGCTCGATGCCCGCTACGCATCGTTGACGACGGAGCCCCGCAAGATCGCGTTGCTCGATCGGCTGGTCGCCGACAGTCGGGCGGTGGCGCTCAATCACACGGCGGGCCTGTCGGTCCCGCAACAGGCGCAGATGGCCCTGTTCGCGCTCAACGGACTGATGGACCGGGGGCACCGCTACAAGGATGCCGCGAAGCAACTGATCCGCAAGCGCCACCGCAGCCTGTACGCCAACATGGGGATCGATGCGGTACACACGCCGAACGACGTCGACTATTACACGTTGATCGATCTCGAGGAGATCGGCGGCGCGCTCTACGGTCCCGAGTTCAAGGCGTGGTTCACCCAAAGCGACCTGGGCACGAGCTTCCTCTTCAGGCTCGCCGAGGAGACCGGTGTCGTGCTGCTGCCCGGCAACGGCTTCGAAGTCGTGTCCACATCGGCGCGCGTGTCGCTGGCGAACCTGACCGACATCGAGTACGTGGCGATCGGTCGCCTGACGCGTCGGATCCTGGACGAATATCAGCAGGACTTCCTCAAGAGCCGTGTGACCCTGTGCCTTCCCCTTCACAGCGCCGATCCGACTGCGGCAGAGATGGCTTCCGCGAGCGACGGGTCGCTCGGCGATACCTGACCTCTCCAAAATCCGGCGTCGCCTCGAACAAGGAGCGGCGACCGCTGGCTTGACGATGCACAGGAGTTCGATTGCAGTCCATCGGCATCGTCCTGGTCTCGTTGATCGCCGTGGTCACCAGCGTTTTCCTGGCGCGGCTCTCGCGCCTGCCATTGCCGCTGGTGCAGATCGCGCTCGGGGCGGCGGTCTACGCTGCGAGCCTCACGCCGGTTGTCCTCGATCCGGACGTGTTCTTCCTGCTGCTGCTGCCACCGTTGCTGTTCCTCGATGGCTGGCGCATCCCGAAGGACGATCTCCTACGCGACGCGTCCACCATCCTGAAACTTGCGATGGGACTGGTGGTGTTCACGGTAATCGGGGTCGGCCTGTTCATCCACTGGCTGATCCCCGCGATGCCGCTCGCGGTCGCGTTCGCGCTGGCCGCCGTGATCTCTCCGACCGATCCGATCGCAGTCTCGGCCATCGCCGCTCGGACACCGGTCCCGACGCGGATCATGCGGGTGCTGCAGGGCGAGGCCCTGCTGAACGACGCCTCGGGACTCGTGTGCCTGCGCTTCGCGGTGACGGCCATGCTGACCGGTTCGTTCTCGCTGCCGGCGGCCATCGGACACTTCGCGTGGGCTGCCGTCGGAGGCGTCGCGATCGGGGTGGGCACGACCTGGGCACTGACGCGGATCGTCGCGATCGCGGTCGCCCGAGTCGGTGAGGACGGTAGCGCACAGATCGTCGTGACGCTGCTGATTCCCTTCGGTGTCTATCTGATCGCCGAACGGATCGGCTGCTCGGGCATCCTCGCCGCCGTGTCCGCAGGCATGACGATGAGCTTCACGCGGTTGTCGTACTGGTGTGCCGAGACGCGGCTGCGACGCACGGCGGTGTGGGACACGGTGCAGTTCGCGGCCAACGGCAGCATCTTCGTGCTACTCGGTGAACAGATCCCGGGCTTGATCGGCGGCGCGCCGGAGACTGCCCGGTCGGCGGGCCAGGCGAACCCTTGGTGGCTGGCCGTCTACATCCTGCTCATCGTGCTGATGCTGTCCGTATTGCGCTTCACCTGGGTCTGGGTGTCTTTGAAGATGGCGAAACGTGGCACGCGCGCCTCGACAGGGGCGGTCGCGCTCGCGCACAGCTGGCGCATGGTGCTCGCGACGTCGGTGGCCGGCGTCCGGGGCGCGGTCACGCTGGCGGGCGTCATGACCTTGCCGCTGGCGCTGTCGGATGGCTCGCCCTTCCCGGCGCGCGAGCTGGCGATCTTCCTCGCCGCGGGGGTCATCGTCGTCTCGCTGCTCGCGGCCACCATCGGATTGCCCACGATCCTCAAGGGACTCGCGGCACCAGCGAACACCTTCCATCGCCGGGAGGACCGTGCCCGCGTCGCTGCCGCCGAAGCGGCCGTGCTCGCGATCGAGTCCGCCCAGCATCGCCTGCCCGAAGCCACGCTCGACGCCGGGCGCCATGCGGCGGCGTCCGTGCGCCTGATCGCGCGCTACCAGGCCCGCATCGCGAACCTTTCGGGTGGAGACGAGGCCTGGGTCGCGCGCGATGTCGATGCCGCCATCGACCGCCAGGTGGCCCTCGTCGGGCTGCGTGCCGAGAGGAACGAGATCGAGAGGATCTGGCGGCGCCACGGCATTCCGGAATCGCGCGCCCGCGCGATCGTGCGCGAACTCGACCTCCAGGAAGCGCGGCATCTCGGTCAGGTGACGACGACGCGTTGACGCTCGATCGAGCTGCAGGGCCGTCGATCGACGAGTATTTCTTGCGGCCGATTCATCGCTCAAGATTGCGTTCCGTCCGTGCGAAAACACACGTACTCTTCCGTCCCCCGCCGCGTCCCAAAATGCCATGGCGTTCTGATCCATCCAAAGACTGCACATGGTCATCCGCCTCAATCCCCGCACCAATCATCTGCTCGCCGCCCTTCCTCCCGAAGAGTGGGCGCGCTGGCAGCCGCAGCTCGAAGTCGTCACGTTGTCGTTGGGGGAGGTGCTCTACGAATCGGGCGCCACCCTCAGCCATGTCTATTTCCCGACGAACGCGATCGTGTCGCTGCTCTACGTGCTGGAAAACGGTGCCTCGGCCGAGATCGCCGTCGTCGGCAACGAAGGCATCGTCGGCATCTCGCTCTTCATGGGCGGCGAGTCGACGCCCAGTCGTGCGGTCGTGCAGAGTGCCGGGACCGCGTTCCGGCTGAAGTCTCAGCTCATCAAGGAAGAGTTCAACCGGCCACCTGTCCTGCACCTGCTGCTGCGCTACACCCAGGCGCTGATCACGCAGATGGCGCAGACCGCTGTCTGCAATCGTCATCATTCGCTCGACCAGCAACTGTGTCGCTGGCTGCTGCTGAGCCTCGATCGATTGCAGGGCGATGAGCTGGTGATGACCCAGGAGCTGATTTCGAACATGCTCGGTGTCAGGCGCGAAGGCGTGACCGAGAGCGCCCTGAAGCTGCAGAAGGCCGAGCTGATCCGTTATGCGCGAGGTCACATCACCGTGATCGATCGTCCGGGCATCGAGAAGCTCAGTTGCGAGTGCTATGCGGTCGTGAAGAAGGAATACGACCGGCTGCTCCCGAACATCGAAGCCGTTTGATCGCACGCAATGCCTCTTGAGGACCACGGGTATATTCAAGGTGTTCGGATACGACGTCACGGGCCTGCCACCAGCCGGCGCCATGCGCATCCCTCGCTGCATCACTCGAAAGGCAAGACCGACATGGCTCTCTTCCACGCTGTCGTGCATACCGACCACCAGTCGGCCGACGTCCTTCAATTTGATACCGATCAGGTACTCGTGCAGAAGGTGAAGGCGCACGCGCACGACACCCCGCAGCACCACAGCGGCGTTCGCACGGAACACGAATTCTTCGGCACCGTGTGCGACGCGCTTGCCGGCATCTCCGAAGTGCTGATCACCGGCAACCACACCGCCTTGGCAGACTTCAGGCACTACGTCGAGAAGCATCGGCCCCGGGTCGCGCCGCACATCGTCGGCTACGAGGTCGTGGACCATCCGAGCCAGAACCAGCTCGTGGCACTGGCCAGGAAGTTCTTCGCGAACTTCAACCAGATGGCGGGACGTCCTTCGACGGGCTGACCGGCATCGGTCCGCGTGAGGATGGCCCCACGATCGGACCTCCGGCCTGCGGTCAGATGGTTTCTGCCGTGTCCATCTCGAGCAGCAGCATGCGGGCCTTGTGCGCTTCGGTCGCCGTGCCGTGGACCATCAGCACGTAGCTGTCGACGGTCAACGCGTTCTCGTACTTCACGACCTGGTCCTTCGGTACGCCGAGCTGGATCAGGGCCGCTCCGATCGCCGAGACGCCACCGATCAGCACGGCGCCTTCGAGCACGCCCACCAGCAGCGAGACGAACGGTCCCGCCATGGCGACGAGCCCGAGTCCCGGTAGGAAGAACACGGCCGGAGCGAACAGCAGGCCCCAGAAGCCGCCCCACAGGGCGCCCGCGCTGCCCCACGACTTGATGCGGTCGCCGGTACTGTAGAAGCCCACCGGATGCTGCTCGCTGTGATAGCCCTTGCCGATCAGCGAAAGCTCCTTCGGATCGAAGCCGGACAGCATCAGCAGGCGGATCGCTTCCTCCGCTTCCTTGTGGGTCTTGAAGATGAAGACGGGTGCGTCGTTCTCGTTCATGGTCGATCCTTTGCGTGGGTGCTCGAGCGATTCGCGCGGGGGGGGACTAGAGCGCGACAGTCATGTGGTCGACGACCTTGCGCACGCCCGGTGTGCCCCAGGCCGAGTGCGTGGCGAGGTCTTTCTCCGCCCAGCTGTGGACCGAGCCACCCAACGTGACTTCGTGCCCATCGACCGAGACCGAGATCTGCCGGGAATCCTTCTGTGCGCGGCGCTTGAGCGCGGCTTCGATGTCGGACCGGACGGCATCCGAAGAGACCTTGGGCTCGAGAAGGATCTGGTCGCTGATGCCGGTCACGCCCATCAGATAACGAACACCGTCGGCCGCCGCGTGTCGTTGGTATTCCCATTCCACAGTGCCCGACAGTGTGAGCCAGCCACCCTCGACCTTGACCTTGACGCTGTCCGCCGGGACCGATGTCGTCCACGCCAGGACGTTGGCGGCAGAGCGGGCGATGTCGGCATCGGTGCGCATGTTGCTGCCCGACAGCTTCACGTCCATCTCGACCGCGATGGCCTTCACGCCGGACACGCGCTGTGCGGCACGTTCGGCGTCCCACTTCTCGGCGTAGGTATCGACGTGACCGGCCAGCGTCACGATGCCGTCCTTGACCTCGACTCCCACGTGCGCCGCGTTCACGGACGGCTCCCACTTCAGTTCGGCGATGATGTCAAGTTGTAGTGCCGCATCGGTCTTCATGTGTCTTCACTCCAAGCTGTTGTCGTAAGGCCCACGGTGGGCGCGGGTGCGGTCCGGGTCTGTGCAGTAGCGCGCATAGCGAAGGCGAGGGCCCGATCCTTTTGTCGTCGCTTGATCCTCGTCAATCGAATGCCTCGAGTCAGGCGACGCGCGGCGTTGGATGCGGCAGATCGTGTGGCGTGATCGTTGCAATCTTCCAGTCGATCGGGAACAGGGAATGCACGGCGATCTGCGACCGCGACATCGGTTTCGATCTCGCAGCAGCCGTACCCACGATCCAGCGCTCCGTTGATGCAACGCAAGCCGGCCGAGAGGCCTTCGTGCAAGCATCGATCCCTCGACGTTGCGAAGTCCGTGAATCGTGCAGGCGTCATCGCCGGTACCCCCGGCGAACGGGTCGGCGAGCCTGCTGCATTGCACTACCGGGAGAAACCTCCAGCCATGACCTACCGAAGCGTCAATCCCTATAACGGAAAGTTATTCAAGACCTATCCGGACCTGAGCGACGTACA
This sequence comes from Betaproteobacteria bacterium, assembly GCA_025356395.1. Classification (GTDB taxonomy): domain Bacteria; phylum Pseudomonadota; class Gammaproteobacteria; order Burkholderiales; family Burkholderiaceae_D; genus CAHJXF01. The sequence continues at coordinate 12,825 of JANXTA010000007.1, read as the reverse complement.
GCTCGAGCAGGCGATCGCGGCCGCCGAAACAACCTATCGAAGCTGGAAGCTGCTGAGCTATGCAGAGCGCGGCGTCATCGTGGCGAAAGCCGCGAGGCTTCTGCGTGAGCGGGCCGATGGCTTCGCGCAGCTGGAGACGACCGAGATGGGCAAGCTGATTGGCGAAGCGCGCGGCGAAGTCCACTACAGCGCCGACATCCTCGACTACTACGCGGAGCATGCCGCCCGCTTCCTGCGGTCCGAAAAGCTGCATCCGGTCCATGGCGAAGCCCACATGGAGAGCAGCCCGATCGGTGTGATTTTCGGCGTGGAGCCGTGGAACTTCCCGTACTACCAGCTTGCCCGCGTGGCCGGCCCGCAACTGATGGCCGGCAACGTCGTCATGGTCAAGCACGCAGGCTGCGTGCCGCAGTGCGCGATCGCCTTCGAAAATCTGTGGATCGAGGCGGGTGCGCCGGCGGGTACGTATACCAACCTGCTGATCTCGCACGAGCAGTCCGATCGCGTGATCGACGACCCCCGCATCAAGGGCATCGCATTGACGGGTAGTGTTGCCGCGGGCCGCGACATCGCCTCGCGGGCCGGCAGGAACCTCAAGATTTCGTCGATGGAACTGGGCGGCAGCGACGCGTTCATCGTGCTCGACGATGCCGACCTCGATCGCGCGATCCCGTGGGCCGTGTGGGGTCGCATGTACAACCAGGGGCAGACCTGCTGCGCGGCCAAGCGCTTCATCGTGCTCGAGTCGATCGCCGACGAGTTCCTCGAACGGTTCAAGGCCGCCCTGTCGGCCCTGCAGGTCGGCAACCCGATGGACGAGACGACGACGAAGGGCCCGCTGTCCACCGAATCGGCACTGCTCGATCTGCTCAAGCAGGTCGACAGCGCCGTCGAACACGGCGCCACGGTGCTGATGGGCGGCGACCGCATGCCTGGCCCCGGGGCGTTCATGGAGACGACCATCCTGGGCGACGTGATGCCCGGCAATCCCGCCTTCCGCGACGAGTTCTTCGGACCGGTCGCGCTGTTTTTCCGGGTCGAGGACGAAGAGGCTGCGATCGCGCTGGCGAACGATTCGGACTTCGGTCTCGGCGGCTCGGTCTTCACCGGCGACATTGCCCGTGGCAAGCGCGTGGCCAGTCGCATCGACACCGGGATGATGTTCATCAACAACATCGACTGGTCCGATGCGGCGCTGCCTTTCGGCGGCATCAAGAATTCCGGTTACGGCCGTGAGCTCGGCGACATGGGGATCCAGCAGTTCGTCAATCGGAAGCTGGTGCGCATCGTCGACAGCGTGGCGCCGGGTTGATCGAAAGCCGATGCGATCGGGTGACTCCATGATCACGCGCAGGGGCCTCATCTCGGCGTCGGCGCTTCCATTGGCGCTGCTGGGTGCCGCCGCCTTCGCAGCCAGCGAGTCGTTCCGTGATGACTACCAGGCTGCCGTCGCACGCATCTGGCGTCCGGCCGCCGGTCGGATCCTCGACCGGGCCATGACCCTGCGCGAGATCGTGCGACTGGCGACGCTCGCGCCGTCCAGCCACAACACGCAATGCTGGCGCTTCGCAGCCACGGCCGACGGCGTCTCGATTGGTCCGGACCCGACCCGGCGATGCCCGGTCGTGGATCCCGACGACCATCATCTGTTCGTCTCGCTCGGATGCGCGGTCGAGAACCTGGCCCATGCCGCGCTCGCCCACGGCCTGAAGGCAACGGTGTGCTTCGGTGCCGCGCGGAGCGACAACTTCGAGGTCACGCTCGAACCCACGCCCGCTTCGCGGACGCCGCTGTTCGCGGCGATCACGGAACGCCAGTCCACCCGCGCCCCTTTCGACGGCGTCGCGCTGACGATCGAAGAGCTGCGGCAACTGTCGGACGCTGGTACCGGCACCGGCATGCACGTCCTGCTGCTCACGGATCTGCCCTCGATCGAGCGCGTACTCGCGTGGATCGTCGAGGCAAACACGTTGCAGATGCGCGACCCGGCCTTCGCGCGGGAATTGAAGAACTGGATCCGCTTCGACGACGGCCAGGCGGTCCGCACCGGCGACGGACTCTCGACGCGCACGTCCGGCAATCCTTCGGTGCCACGCTGGCTGGCGAGTCCGCTCTTCGACCTGTTCTATCGGCCGAAGAGCGAAGCGGACAAGTACGCCATTCAGCTCCGAAGCTCGGCCGGCATCGCGATCTTCGTCTCCGACGTGAGCGACAAGGCCGGCTGGATCGAGGCTGGGCGGTGCTACGAGCGTTTCGCGTTGCAGGCGACGGCGATGGGCATCCGCAACGCGTTCCTGAACCAGCCGATCGAGGTCGCCGATCTCCGGCCGCGGTTCGCCGATGCGTTCGGCCTTGGCCCGCATCGCCCCGAACTGATCGCGCGCTTCGGCCGCGGACCGCTGATGCCGCGATCGCTGCGTCGGCCGCTGGATGCGGTGCTGACATGAAGCGTCGATACCGCCACGACCCCGAATCTCACTTGGAGCTCACATGAACAGGACGATGCAGGCCGCCGTGGTCGAGCGCTATGGACAACCTCTGGCCATGCGTGAAGTCGCGGTCCCGGTCGTCGGCCCCGGAGAGGTTCTGATCAGAACCGAAGCGTGCGGGGTTTGTCACACCGACCTGCACTGCGCGTCGGGCGACTTTCCGGTGAAGGCCACGCTGCCGTTCATCCCGGGGCACGAAGGCATCGGCCTCGTCGTGGCGATCGGGGTGGGCGTGTCCGGCGTGAAGGAGGGCGATCGGGTCGGTGTGCCGTGGCTGTACTCGGCCTGCGGGCACTGCGAATACTGTCTGGCCGCCTGGGAATCCGTCTGTGCGAATGCGGAGTTCGGCGGTTACACGAAGAACGGTGGCTTCGCCGAGTACATCCTCGCGGACCCGGACTACGTTGCCCGCATCCCGACTGGCCTCGCGGCGGCCGAAGCAGCGCCGCTGATCTGCGCCGGCATCACGACCTACAAGGGCATCAAGGTCACCGAGGCGCGACCGGGCGAGTGGGTCGTCGTCTCGGGAGCCGGTGGGCTCGGCCACCTGGCCGTGCAGTATGCGAAGGCCATGGGCCTGCACGTATGCGCGGTCGACATCGACGATGGCAAGCTGGCACATGCCACGCGCCTCGGCGCCGACGTCGTCGTCAACGCGCTGCAGGGCGATCCGGTGGATGCCGTCGTGAAGGCGACGAGCGGCGGCGCCCACGGCGTGCTGATCACCGCGCCTTCCCTCGTCGCCTTCAACCAGGGCGTCCGCATGACGCGCAAGCGCGGAACATGTGCGCTGATCGGCCTGCCGCCGGGCGATATCGCACTGCCGCTTTTCGACGTCGTCGCCAACTGCATCACGATCCGCGGCTCCTTCGTGGGCAATCGTGCGGATATGGCCGAGTGCCTGGCCTTCGCCGCAGAAGGCAAGGTCAAGGCCGACATCGAGTTGCAGCCATTGTCGGCGATCAACACGGTGTTCGACCGGCTGAAGCGTGGCGACGTCCCATCGCGGGTTGTCATCGACTTCCTCGGCCAATGACTGCGCGCCTGCGTTTGTGCCATGGCGCACAGATGCCTCCCGGCTTCCGCGCACAGCCTGTAGCTCAACCTTTCAAGGAGGCTCTCTTCGAGCAACCATGACCTACTCCACGTTGTTGGTCCATCTGCAGTCCGGGCAGTCGAACACATCGTTGTTGACTGCCGCGGCCCAGTTCGCCGATCGCTTCAAGGCTCATGTCATCGGGATCGCGGCGTGCCAGCCGATGATGGTCGTGAGCGGCGACGGCACGATCTGTGGCGATGTATTCGCCGATGACCAGCGGCAGATCACCGCCGACCTGGACACGGCGCAGGCCGAATTCCGCGGGTCGTTGAACGGCCATGGCACTTCGCTGGAATGGCGCTCTGAGATCACGATCGAGGCGCCTGCTCGCTTCCTGGCGCTTCATGCGCGCAGTGCCGACCTGATCATGACCGGCAGCATGCCAGCCGACACCTTTAACCTGTCGCGCGCGGCCAACTCGGGTTCGCTCGTGATGGAGGCGGGCCGACCTGTCTTCATCGCGCCGACCGAGGCGCTGCCGATGCGGTTCGAGTGCGCGCTCGTCGCGTGGAAGGACACGCGCGAATGCCGCCGCGCCACGGCCGATGCGCTGCCGCTGTTGCAGCAGACCAGCCGGATCACGGTCCTGGAGATCGCTGCGATCGACGATTTCGATGCAGCCCACGTCCGGGTAAGGGACGTGGCGGCTTGGCTGCAGCGCCATGGCGTGATGGCGGACGGTCACGTCGAGCGCGCGACAGGCAGAGACGTGCATCAGCTTCACGCTGCGGCCGACGAGCGCGACGCCGATGTGATCGTGGCCGGTGCCTATGGTCACAGCCGCCTGCGCGAATGGGTGATCGGCGGGGTGACGCGTGACCTGCTGCTCGAGTGCCGGCGCGGCGTGCTCTTGTCGCATTGAAGAGCGACGGCATCCCGTGATGCGGGCCATGATCTCGACTGGTATCGGTGCTGCGCTTCAGTGGACCGAGCCGCCCGATCGCCTTCCCGGTCCAGGCCAGGTGCGTGGCGCAATCGTCGCCTGCGGCGTCTGCCGGACTGATCTTCACGTCGTCGACGGTGAATTGCCCGATCCTCGCTTCCCGATCATTCCCGGTCACGAGATCGTCGGACGCATCGACGCGGTCGGCAGCGGCGTGACCGGTCTCGAGGTGGGATAGCGGGTCGGCGTGCCGTGGCTCGGCCACACCTACGGTGCCTGCTCGTATTGCCTGCACTAGCAGGAGAACCTCTGCGATCGACCGCTCTTCACCGGGTACACGCGGGACGGTGGGTTCGCCTCTGCCACGATCATCGACGCGCGCTTCACATCGCGGTATCAAGCATGAAGCTCGGTCTCTATGGCTTCGGGGCGGCGGCCCACATCGTCGCGAAGGTCGCGATCGCGCAGGGTCGGACGGTGTTTGCCTTCACCCGTCCGGGAGACGTCGATGCCCAAGCCTTCGCGCGGAAGATCGGTGTGCAATGGGTGGGCGACTCCGATATGCGTCCGCCCGAGCCGCTCGATGCGGCGATCATCTTCGCGACGGTCGGCGCGCTCGTTCCAATCGCCCTGAAGGCCGTTCGCAAGGGTGGGCGCGTGGTGTGTGCGGGCATCCACATGAGTGACATCCCGCCCTTCCCCTGCGCTTTGCTGTGGGAGGAACGACAGTTGATGTCGGTCGCCAACCTGACGTGGCAGGATGGCATCGACTTGCTGAGTCTGGCAGCACGCACCAAAGTCGATGTCCACACGCGGCGATATCCGCTATGCGAGGCGAACGCGGCCCTCGCGGACCTTCGCACCGGCCGCTTCGACGGTAGGGGACAGGTCAGCGGTGACGAATTTCGTCGATGCGAAGAAGTTCATCGACGAGGTGCGGGCGCTGGGCGTGAAGATCGCGCTGCACGACTTCGGCGCCGGCGCCTCGTCTTTCGGTTACCTGAAGACCCTGCCCGTCGACTATCCCGAGATCGACGGACAGTTCATCGCGAACCTGCTCGACGATGCGCTCGATGACGCGGCGGTCCGCTACTTCAGGGACGCGGCGCGCGTGGTGGGCGTCGAGACGATCGCCGAGTTCGTCGAGACCGAGGCGGTCCGTCACACCCTGCGCGAGATCGGCATCGACCTCGCGCAGGGTTATCTGGGGCATCGCCCCGAACCGCAGGCCGCGCTGGTCCTGCGGGCGCTCGAGACGGCCTGAACGCAGAGCGGCCTCGACGCACGGCCCTGCGGACAGGGTCTACTTGACGGCCATTCCCGCCGACCGGGGTTTCGTCACGCTCTTCGAGACCGTCCTGGCCGCGTTACGTGCGTGCAGGCCGCGTGCCGCCTTGATGAACGCGACCTCTTCGTCGGAAGGCTCGTGGACCACCTTGTCCGTCGCGAACTCGCTCAACGCGAGCGCCGTGTGCATCTTCGCGATGGCCTTCACGGTCGGTGTCGAGAAGGGCGTCGCGGCGCGCGCCACCGTGCCTGAAAGCACCTCGCCGACATGCGACGCGGCGGCCACGCGAGCTCCCATGTCGGGGATCGTCCCGTCCTTCGCGCAGAAGCGCTGGAGGATGGTCTTGATGAGCGAGGTGTGGTCCCAGGTGCTGTGGAAGCACTGTCCCCGAGGCACGTAAGGTCCGATGAAGAAGGCGGGCACGCGGACGCCGTAGTGCCTGAAGTCCGGATCGTCGTCGGCCGCAGGGCCGGGTGTCACGTGGTCGAAGAAGCCACCGTGTTCGTCGTAGAGCAGCACGAGCAGCGTGCGATCCCAGGCGGGACTGCGGGCCAGCGCGTTGTAGGCGCGCGCGACGAAAGTCTGACCGTTGGCGATGTCGGCGGGCGGATGGTCGTCGTTCTTGAAGAAAGCCGGATCGATCAGCGAGACGGCGGGCAGGTTGCCGGTCTCGCAATCGCGCACGAAGCCGAAGCCCGTAAGGCTGCCCGAGAACGGCTCGAAGTTGTCCGACGATCGATAGTTCTGGTCGGTGTAGCGAATGCTCGAGTGACCGTTGAAGCCGTCGCCATAACCTTTCCACGAGATGCCATTCGCGTCGAGGTAGCGGACCCAGGACTTGTTGCGGTACTGGAGGCTGGTCTTGTTGTCGCGACTGCCGGCCGCCATGCCGCTGGTGAGGTAGAGGCGGTTCGGCCAGGTCGAGCCGAGGACCGACGAGAACCAGCTGTCGGCGACGGAGAACTCGCGGGCGAGGAAGTCGTAGACGGGGAGGTCGCCCGCGTTGAAGTAGTCCATCACCAGGCCGGGATCGGGGTCCTTCGGCAACCTGTCGCTGTAGTTCTGCACGAAGCCCGTGTTACCGCTCGCGACCTGCTGGTCGACGCACACCCCGTCGTGGCATGGGTCCTGGTTCTTGCCGAGCGCGGTCGAGGTCGCGTGACGTGACGGCACGGTGGTCACCGGACCGGTCCCGTTCACGCGATAGGCGTTCTGCTCGCCGCCTCTGAGTCCATCCACGTCTGTGCGGCCGGCCTCGAGGCTCAGGTAGCCGAGCATCTGGTCGAACGACCGGTTCTCCATCATGAGGATCACGAGGTGATCGAATTTCTGGAGGTTGGCGAGATAGGGATCCGCGGCAGATGCCATGTCGGCCGCGCGTGCGTTCTTCTTCGTCGATGTCGACTTGCCGGATGCCATGTCGTGTCTCCTCGAGGGTCTGCGGGACTTCTTTCCACCGGCGGACTTCTATGGTCCGCGGCATGAGCTGATTGCGATGTCACGATGCCACAGCGCGACCACGTTCGGTTCTTCTTCTTCATCGGGCCGGTGGACTTGCCGCTTGGCGTTCGATCCTCCGAAGGAGTTCGCCTTGACCACGATCCGGTTTTGTCGCGCGGCCTGACCGCCGCTGTCCTGTATGCCACTGTCGCACGCGTTGTCGCGCAGACCTCCACCATGCCGGCTGCGTCGATGGCGACCGCCGTCGTCAAGTCCAACGTCGTCATCCTCGCGACCGGCGGCACGATCGCGGGGGCGGGCGCGACTGCGGCGAACAGCGCCACCTACCAGGCCGCGAAGGTGCCGATCGACAAGCTCATCGCCGGCGTCCCCGAGCTGAGGGATATCGCCACTTTCCGCGGGGAGCAGGTGTTCCAGGTCGCCTCCGAGAGCTTCACGAACGAGAAGTTGATCACGCTCGGCAAGCGCCTCGCAGCGCTGGCGAAGGACCCGGGCGTCGACGGCGTCATCATCACCCACGGCACCGACACCATCGAGGAGACCTCGTTTTCCCTGACGCTGACCGTGCATACCGACAAGCCGATCGTGATCGTCGGCTCGATGCGTCCGGGCACCGCGATGTCGGCCGACGGCACGTTGAATCTGTACGACGCCGCCGCCGTCGCGGCGGACAGGAGTTCGGGTGGCAAGAGCATGCTGATCGTGATGAAGGACGACATCCTGTCGGGCCGCGATTCGGGCATGCGCATCAACAGCAAGACCAACGCGTTCGGCAGCCAGTGGGGCGCGCTGGGTTCGGTCGTCGAAGGCAAGACCTACCGGTTTCGCGCACCGGTCAAGCGCCACACGATGAACAGCGAGTTCGACATCGAGACCACACCGCCCTGCCCACGGTGCTGATCGTCTATGGGTCAGGCGAGATGGGCACGGCAATGGCCGAGGCTGCGGGCAAGGCGGGCGAGAAGGCGATCATCCATGTGGGGATGGGCAACGGCTCGGTGCCCGACTACGAGGTCGCGACCCTGCGCAAGCTGCCCAGCGACGGCGTTCAGATCATCCGTTCGGCGCGGATCCCCGACGGCTTCGTACTGCGCAACGCCGAGCAGCCCGACGACCAGTACGACTGGGTCGTCGCGCACGACCTCAATCCCCAGAAGGCGAAGATCCTCGCGGCGCTGGCGTTGACGAAGACCAGCGATCCGAAGGAACTGCAGCGGATCTTGTGGCAGTACTGAAGCGCGCGGTTACGGAGGATCGCGTTCCAGCATCTCGCCGATCCGCGTCGACAGCGCTTCGAGCGAGAAGGGCTTCGTCAGCACGGCCATCCCCGCCTCGAGATGGCCGCCGCTGACCACGGCGTTCTCGGCATACCCGGTGATGAACAACACCTTCAGCTCGGGCCTCAACGCCCGGGCCGCGTCGGCGACCTGACGGCCGTTGAGGCCGCCCGGCAGGCCGACGTCGGTGATCAGCAGGTCGACGCGCGCGTCCGATTGCAGGATCTTGAGGCCGGTCGCGCCATCCTGCGCCTCGAGCGACTTGTAGCCCATGTCGTCCAGGACCTCGCCGACCAGCATCCGCACGGTCGGCTCGTCGTCGACGATCAGCACGGTCTCCTCGAGCCCGCTGCCGGCCGTGATGGGCGCCCAGGTGCCGGAGATGACTTCCTCGACCTCGCCGAGATGCCGTGGCAGATAGAGAGACATCGTGGTGCCGCGACCGGGTTCCGAGACGATGTCGATCTGCCCGCCAGACTGACGCGCGAAGCCGTACACCATCGACAGCCCGAGGCCGGTGCCGGCACCGAGCGGCTTCGTGGTGAAGAAGGGATCGAAGGCCCGCTTGCTCACTTCGGCGTTCATGCCCGTTCCAGTGTCGCTGACGGAAACCGTCAGGTACGGGCCGGGAGCGAGGTCCAGCGCCTGCGCCGCATCGACGTCGAGCAGCCGGTTCGCGGTCTCGATCGTCAGGCGACCGCCTTCGGGCATCGCGTCGCGCGCGTTGATGCAGAGGTTGAGCAGCGCGTTCTCGAGCTGATGTGCATCGATCATGGCCGACCACAGCGCGGAGACGCTGACGATCTCGAGCACGATCTGCGGGCCGACGGTACGACGGACCATTTCCTCCACGCCGACGATCAGCCGGTTGATGTCGGTGCCCTTGGCGTCGAGCGTCTGGCGACGCGCGAAGGCGAGCAGGCGATGCGTCAGTGCCGCCGCCCGCTTGGCTGCGCCCTGTGCCGCGATGAGGTAGCGGTCGAGGTCGCGGATGCGGCCCTCGGCCACGCGCAACTGCAGCAGTTCGAGACTGCCGGTGATGCCGGTGAGCAGGTTGTTGAAGTCGTGTGCGAGACCCCCGGTGAGTTGACCGAGCGCTTCCATCTTCTGGCTTTGGCGAAGGGCCGATTCGGCGGCCTCGAGCGCGGCCTGTCGCTCGCGGGTCTCGGTCACGTCGCGTCCGATGCCGTTCAGATGATCGCCGCGCTCGTCACGATTCCAGGTCCATGCGATCCAGCGCCAGGAGCCGTCGGCCGCGCTTACGCGCTCTTCGGAGGTCACGGGCCGCGCCACCGACTTCGCTTCTGCCAACACCAGGGCTGAGGCTTCACGGTCAGCGGGATGCACGAGGTCGACGTATCGCGAGGCCGGCGCGGTCGCCAGGTCGTACCCGAGGACCTTGGCCCACGAAGCGCTGGCCCGGGTGAGCGTGCCGCTGCCGTCGACGATCGCGAGCAGGTCTTCGCTGCGGTCCCACAGGCGGTCCACCTCCTGCGTTCGACGATCGACATCGTGGGAGAGCGCTTCGGTGCGGTCGATCAGCGCGACCTCGGTCCGGGCCGCGTCCATCGCCTCCGCCCGCAAGGCGAGCAGCAAAGAGGCATGCCTGGCCAGCGCTGCGAGGCAACGCCTTTGCGTCGCGTCGACGACGCGTGGCTTGGTGTCGATGACGCACACCGTACCGAGAGCCTCGCCGTCCGCACTGCGGATGGTGGCGCCCGCGTAGGCACGGAAGTCCGGGTTGCCGGTCACCAGCGGATTGGTCGCGAAGCGCGGGTCCTGGGTGGCGTCTTCGACCACGAACAGTTCGCCAGGGGACTGGATCGCGTGCGCGCAGAACGAGATGTCCCGGTCGGTTTCCTGTGGCGATAATCCGATCCTGGCCTTGAACCACTGGCGGTCGGCGGCAACCAGCGACAACAGCGCGATCGGCATCCCGCAGACCTGCGCCGCGAGAACGACGAGGTCGTCGAAGTCGGCCTCGGGGACGGTGTCGAGGATCTGGAGGCGATCGAGGGCGGCGAGACGTCGCGATTCAGCGGCGTCTGTGATGGAGATGACCGATGCGGTCTGCATGCTGGGCTGAAGTGGAGGAAGGCTGACAACACGGCCTCATGAGCGGCCGTAATGTGTTGCCTGCTGGATTGTCGTTCGGAAGTTTTGCACTGCCGCATATCATGGCGGGCTCATGTATAAATACGATACCTACGACACCACGCTGGTCAATCAGCGCGTGGCGCAATTTCGCGACCAGATGCGGCGCTTCCTGGCCGGCAAGCTCAGCGAGGACGAGTTCCGGCCCGTCAGGCTGCAGAACGGTCTCTACGTCCAACGGCAGGCACCGATGCTCCGCGTCGCCATCCCGTACGGGATGTTGTCGTCGCGCCAATTGCGCAAGCTTGCTTCGATCGCGCGCGATTACGACCGCGGTTATGCGCACTTCAGCACGCGCCAGAACATCCAGTACAACTGGCCGACCCTGGAGTCGGTGCCCGACATCCTCGGCGAACTCGCGAGCGTCGAGATGCACGCCATCCAGACCAGCGGCAACTGCATCCGCAACACGACGACCGACCAGTTCGCCGGGGTCGCGCACGACGAGTTGATCGACTCGCGCGCGGTGTGCGAGATCGTCCGCCAGTGGTCGACTTTCCATCCCGAGTTCGCCTTCCTTCCGCGCAAGTTCAAGATCGCCATCAACGGGTCGATCGAGGATCGCGCTGCGACGCTGGTCCATGACATCGGCATCCACGCCCTTCGGCACGCGGATGGCGCGTTGGGCTTCCGGATCATCGTGGGAGGTGGCCTCGGCCGCACGCCGATGATCGGGCACGTGATTCGCGAATGGTTGCCGCGCGGCGAGCTGCTGAACTATCTCGATGCCGTGCTGCGCGTCTACAACCGTCACGGCCGTCGCGACAATCTCTACAAGGCGCGCATCAAGATCCTGGTGCGCGACTTGACGCCCCAGGTCTTCGCCGAACAGGTCGAGGCCGAGTGGTCGCAGTTGCAGGGCGGCGGCGCCGTGGTCCCCGAGGCCGAGTACGCGCGGATGGAGGCCTTCTTCTTGGCGCCCGGCTACGAGAAGCTGCCGGCCGAAAGTCGCGCGCTGCGCGCGAAGATGGCCGACAGCAAGGCTTTCGCGAACTGGGTCAAGCGCAATACCTTCGGTCACAAGGTCGCCGGCTACAAGGCGGTGACGCTGTCGTTGAAGCAGACCGGCGTGCCACCGGGTGACGCGACCGACGCGCAGATGGATGCCATCGCCGACCTCGCCGACCGCTACAGCTTCGGCGAGTTGCGCGTGACCCACGAACAGAACCTGGTGCTGGCCGACGTTCGGCTCGACGACCTGTATGCGGTGTGGGAAGGCGCGCGCGAGGTCGGTTGCGCGACCCCCAACATCGGCCTGGTCACCGACATTATCTGTTGCCCGGGCGGCGACTTCTGCTCGCTCGCCAATGCCAAGTCGATCCCGGTCGCCGAAGCGATCCAGTGCCGCATCGAGGAGCGCGTCGAGTTCCAGGACTACCTGCACGACATCGGTGAGCTCGACCTCAACATCTCGGGCTGCATCAACGCCTGCGGACATCACCACGTCGGCCACATCGGCATCCTCGGCGTCGACAAGAACGGCGAGGAGTGGTACCAGGTCACGATCGGTGGCGCGCAGGGCAGCGAGGCAGCGGTCGGCAAGGTGATCGGTCGCTCGTTCGCGCGGGCCGAGATGCCCGATGTGATCGATCGCCTGCTCGATACCTACGTCGCGCAGCGCCGCGACGAAGAGCGTTTCATCGACACGGTGCGTCGCATCGGTCTCGAGCCCTTCAAGCAGCAGGTCTATCGCGAGAAGGATCGCGTCGGAGCCAGTCATGCGGCTGATTGAGGGCTCCATTTCCGAGGGCGGACGCATCGTCGACGACCTCTGGATCGAGGTCGCTAGCACGGACGCCTTGCATGGTGCGGCTTCCCGCGTGCCGCTCCTGGTATGGCACGCCGTCTGGATCGCCGAGCGCGACGCGCTGATCGCGCGCGGAACGCCGATCGGCGTGCGCCTCGAAGCGCAGGACGATCCGGCGTCGATCGCCGACGACGTCGCGCATTTCTCGCTGATCGCCGTGGCCTTCCCCAAATTTACCGACGGTCGCGGCTATTCCATCGCTCGCCTGCTCCGTCAGCGTTACGGCTATCGCGGCGCGTTGCGCGCCGTGGGTGACGTACTGCGCGACCAGATGTTCTACATGCTCCGCTGCGGCTTCGATAGCTTCGCGCTCAAGCACGAAGACCAGATCGAGGGCGCTCTGTCCGCCTATCGCGACTTCACCGAG
>JANXTA010000134.1 GCA_025356395.1 Betaproteobacteria bacterium | reverse complement strand
CCGGCCACCAATTTCCTGCGGCACGTCATCGAGCACGACCTCGCGCGCGGCGCCTATGCCGCACGCCTCGGCGTGCCGCATCGCGCGACCGGCCTCGGCAACAACGCGGTCGATCGCGCGGTGGTCGCAGACCCGGCCCGCGTCCGCACGCGCTTCCCGCCGGAACCCAACGGCTACCTGCACATCGGCCACGCCAAGTCGATCTGCCTCAACTTTGGCCTCGCGAAGGACTACGACGGCGTCTGCCACCTGCGCTTCGACGACACCAACCCCGAGAAGGAAGACGTCGAGTACGTCGACGCGATCATCGAGATGGTGCGCTGGCTGGGCTTCGACTGGGACGCAAAGGCCTTCGAACGCGAGGCCGAGTTCTCTTCGCCGAAGCACCACACCGACGTCGAGGACCATCTCTATTTCGCCAGCGAATACTTCGAGCTGCTGTACGAGTTCGCCGAGTACTTGATCCGCACCGGGCACGCCTACGTCGACAGCCAAACGCCCGACGAGATGCGTTCGATGCGCGGCACGCTGGTCGAGCCTGGCCGCGACTCGCCGCATCGCACGCGGACCGTCGAAGAGAACCTGACGCTGTTCCACATGATGCGGGCCGGCGACTTCCCCGATGGCACGCACGTCCTGCGCGCACGCATCGACATGGCGTCGCCCAACATGAACATGCGCGACCCGGTGCTTTATCGCATCCGTCACGCCCATCACCATCGCACCGGCGACGCGTGGTGCATCTACCCGATGTACGACTACACACACTGCGTATCGGATGCGCTGGAGAACATCACGCACTCGGTCTGCACGCTGGAGTTCGAGGACCATCGGCCGTTATACGACTGGGCGCTCGAACGCATCGTCCCGGTCCTGCGGGCCCCGCAGTTCATGCATGCGATCGATCGCGTGCGCAGCATCCGCGAACAGGGTATCGAGGCGCAAAAAGAGTTCGCGATCCACTGCCACAACTTCCGGCACAAGCTGTTCGCGAGTCCCGACGAGGCGTCGATGCGCGCGCTGTTCGATCGGTGGGAGCACGACCGCGATGCCGTGCTGCGCGACCTCGACACGTTCTTCGAACTGCTGCTGAGCAGCCCCGAACAGTTCGCGCCGCTGTTGACCCATGCGCTCGAGTCGGCCGAGGGTTACGGCATGCCGAACCCATTCGGCCTACCGCATCAATACGAGTTCTCGCGTCTCAACCTCACCTACGTCATCACAAGCAAGCGCAAGCTGAAGCAGCTGGTCGACGAGGGTCATGTCGAGGGCTGGGACGACCCCCGCATGCCCACTCTCGTCGGCCTGCGCCGCCGCGGCTACACGCCGGCCAGCATCCGCCTGCTGTGCGAACGCGGCGGCGTGTCGAAGTCGAACAGCTGGACCGACTACGCCGAACTTGACCAGGCGCTGCGCGACGACCTCGACCCGAAGGCCGCACGCGCCTTCGCGATCCTCGATCCGGTCCGCCTCGTCATTACCAACTATCCCGAAGGCCGGACCGAAACCTGCACGGCACCGGTCCACCCGCATGCGCCCGAGCGCGGACAGCGCAGCTTTCCGATCGCGCGCACGCTGATGATCGAGCGTGACGACTTCCAGGAAGTCCCGCAGAAGGGCTTCTTCCGGCTCGCCCCGCCGAGCGGCGACAAGCCCGGCAGCACCGTGCGCCTGAAGTACGGCTACGTGGTCCGCTGCACGGGCTTCTCCAAGGACGAAGCCGGACGCGTGGTCGAGGTCACCTGCGAATACCTGCCCGACACCTTCAGCGGCACCCCCGGTGCCGACAGCATCAAGGTCAAGGGCAACATCGCGTGGATCAGCGCCGCGCACGCCTTGACCGCCGAAGTCCGCCTCTACGACCGTCTGTTCGCAGACGCACAGCCCGATGCCGGCGGCCGTGACTTCGTGCAGTCCATCAACCCCGACTCGAAGCGCGTCGTGACCGGCTACATCGAGCCGGGTGTCGAGGCGGCGGCGGAAGCGTCGTTCCAGTTCGAACGGCTCGGCTACTTCGTCGCCGACCGCGTCGACTCGACGATTGCCAGGCCGGTGTTCAATCGCATCGCGACGCTGCGCGACACCTGGCAGCGTTAACAGGCGGTTGAAAAGCGTAGCGAGGACGGTGGTGTGCAAGGCGCACGGAGCGAAGAAACCGGAACGTACTTGAGTCCGTGAAGATTCCGAGCACCACCGCATCGATAACATTCGGCCACAGACGGCCGCCGCAGTAGCTTTTCAACAGCCTGTTAAGGCCGCCGTTCCAGTTCGGCTGCGATGCCCTCGATCACTCCGTCCCAGCGATGCGGGTCGCGTGACCGGAACAAGCGGACAGTCGGGTACCACGGACTGTCGTCGCGATCGAGCAGCCAGCGGAAGTCGGCCGCGAACGGCAACAGGATCCACGTCGGCTTGCCCATCGCCGCGGCGAGGTGCGCCACTGCCGTGTCGACGCTGATCACGAGGTCGAGCCCGGCGATGCAATCGGCCGTGTCGGTGAAGCTCTCGAAGGAAGTCGCCGCCATCAGCCGCGGCGCGCGGTCGACGAGGCGATTCGCGAGTGCCTCGTCGGCGGCGGGTATCTCCTTCTGCAGCCCGACCCATTCGACGTTCGCGATGGAAAACCATCGCACGATCCGTTCGAGCCGCAGCAGCCGTCGACGATTGGTCGCGAAGCGGCCGCTGCCGGTCCACGCGATACCGATACGCATCGGCGATGAAACCTCACGCGTCTCGGCCGTGGAAGAAGCCCGTAGATAGGGCACCGAAGCACCCTCCGGCTCGTGGTGGTCGAGCACGCGCGGCAGGCTCAGCAGCGGCACCTGGAAATCGGTGGGTGGCAGTGCATCTCCCGCCGCGACGACCTGACCGATGCCATCGACCCGCAGCGCCAGTTCGGCGAGCGCCGGCTGGATCTCGAAGACCACCGCTGCGCCCCGCGCGGTCAGCAGCGGCACGAGCCGCATGAACTGGATGGTATCGCCGTAGCCCTGCTCGGCGTGCACCAGCACGCGCTTGCCCTTGAGGTCGCTGCCGGGTCGCAGCGGCGGCCTATCGCGATGCCTGCGTGGCGACGGAAACTCGGCGCAGTCCCAGCGCGCCTCGTAGTCGTCCCAACCCTTCCCGAACTCGCCCAGCGTCAGTTCGGCCAGCGCGAGATTCCAGCGCGCGAGCGCACTGCGCGGCGCGAGCTTGAGCGCGTGGCGATAAGCCTGCTTCGCCTCGGCCACCCGGCCCGTGTCGGCGAGGATGTTGCCCAGATGAATGTGCGATACCGCACGAAGCGGGTCGATGCCGACCGACCGACGGGCAGCGGCGAGCGCGCGCTGGAAGTCGTCGATCTCCCACAGGTCCAGTGCCAGTTCGTCCCATCCCATGACGAGGTCGGGATGCGCCACCGTCAGTGCATCGTGGACCGCGATGGCTTCGTCGACGAGACCCGCGGCACGCAACGCGCGACCGAGGCCGAGACCGATCAGCACGTCGTCCGGCAGGCGCAGCGACGCGGAGCGCAGGCATGCCACGGCCTCGTCGATGCGGCCGACCGCGAGCAGCGCCGAGCCGAGGCCGCTGGCCGCTTCGGCACGGTCGACGTCGCGCGCCAGCGCTTCGCGGAAGTGGGCTATCGCCTCGTGCGCGCGACCGCGGCTCAACTCCAGGCCGCCGAGATTCGCATGCGGCACCGACCACGACGCATCGAAGGCGATGGCCGACCGATAGTGCCGCGCGGCCTCGTCACCCTGCCCGCCCTGCAGCAGCAGGTTGGCAAGGTCGAACCGCGTGACCGCGCTGCGCGGCTCGATCGCGATCGACCGCTTCAGCGAGAGCAGTGCCTCCTTCGTCGAACCGACCTGCGCCAGCGCCATGCCGAGGTCGCGATGCGCTTCGGGGTCCATCGGCCGCAGCCCAACGCGCTGGCGCAGGCGCGCGATCGCCTCGCGATGCCGACCTGCGTCGAACAGCGCCTGTGCGAGTGCGGTGAGGCTGCGGAGGTCGGCCGGGTCGCGCAGCAGCACGCGGCGCAAGGCTGCGATCTCGTCGTCGAGCGGATGGTTGTTCATGACGCGCGGAGTCTAGCGAAGCGCGACGCTGCCGCCCGACCCGTTCATAATTCACCCTTTCCCCGCCTGACCGGTCTCTGCCATGGACATCATCGAACACTCCCGCGCCGCCGTGCGCCAGCGCATCCAGGCCCTCAAGGCCGCCATGACGAAGCGGGGCATCGCGGCCGTGCTGATCCCGTCGTCCGATCCGCACCTGTCCGAATACGTCCCGGGCCGCTGGGCAAGCCGCGTGTGGGCCTCGGGCTTCTCGGGCTCGGCGGGCACGCTGGTCGTCGCCCGCGACTTCGCGGGCGTGTGGGCCGACAGCCGCTACTGGATGCAGGCCGACGCTGAACTCGCGGGCACCGGCATCGAGTCGATGCGCATGGCCGCCGCGGGCGGCACCGCGCACGTCGAGTGGATGGTCGACCACCTGCAGATGGGCGACGTCGTCGCGGTCGACGGCAGCGTGATCGGCTTGGCTGCAGCACGACACCTTCGCGCCGCGCTGTCCGAGCGCGGCATCACGCTCGAGACCGGCGTCGACCTGCTCGACGACGTGTGGCCCGACCGGCCGTCGCTGCCGACGCCGCCGATCTACGAACACCTCAGCCCGTTCGCCCCGCGCTCGCGTGCCGACAAGCTCGCGGAGGTGCGCGTGGCCATGAAGGCCTCGGGCGCCGATGCCCACTTCATCTCGACGCTCGACGACATCGCGTGGTTGTTCAATTTGCGGGGCAGCGACGTCGAATACAACCCGGTCTTCATCGCGCACGCGCTGATCGGGCCCGACGCGGCGACCCTCTTCATCGGCGACGGCAAGGTGCCGGCCGGCGTGCTCGCGACGCTGCAGGCCGACGGCGTCCGCATCGCGCCCTACGCCGACGCGCGTCGCGCACTCGGCGCGCTCAAGGACGATCGCGTCCTGCTGGTCGACCCGCGCCGCATCACGCTGGCGTTCCGTGAGGCCGTGCCGTCGACCGTCCGGGTCGTCGAGGCGATCAACCCGTCGACCTTCGCGAAGTCACGCAAGAGCGCCGACGAAGCGGCCAACGTGCGGCGCGCAATGGAACAGGACGGCGCGGCGCTGGCCGAGTTCTTCACGTGGTTCGAGGACGCTCTCGCGCAGGCCCAGGCGGGCGGAGAGTCGATTACCGAACTGACCATCGACGAGAAGATCACGGCGGCCCGCGCACAGCGCGACGGCTTCGTGTCGTGCAGCTTCTCGACCATCGCCGGCTTCAACGCCAACGGCGCGATGCCGCACTACCGCGCCACCGGGGCGTCGCACTCGACCATCGTCGGCGACGGCCTGTTGTTGATCGACTCGGGCGGCCAGTACACGTCGGGCACAACCGACATCACGCGGGTCGTGCCGATCGGGACCGTCTCCGCGCCGCAGAAGCGTGACTTCACACTGGTGCTCAAGGGGATGATCGCTCTGGCGACGGCACGCTTCCCGCGCGGCACGCGGTCGCCCAGCCTCGACGCGCTGGCGCGGGCGCCGATCTGGGCTGCTGGCGTCGACTACGGCCACGGCACCGGGCACGGCGTGGGCTACTTCCTCAACGTGCACGAAGGACCGCAGTCGATCTCGCCGCACGCGCCGCCCGAGCCGCACACCGCGATGGAGCCCGGGATGATCACCTCGGACGAGCCGGGCATCTACCGCCCCGGCCAGTGGGGCGTGCGCATCGAGAACCTGGTGCTGGCGATCCCGGCGCGCTTCGAGGGTGCGGTCGATGGCAAGGGCGAGTTCGGCGAGTTCCTCGAGTTCGAGACGCTGACGCTCTGCCCGATCGACACGCGCTGCATCGACCTCGCGCTGTTGCGCGACGACGAGCGGCGGTGGCTGAACGCCTATCACGACACGGTGCGTACGCGACTCTCGCCGCTGGTGACCGGCGCGACGCTGGCCTGGCTGCAGGAGCGGACCTGCCCGATCTGATTCGGCTCGCTGTGAGTCGGTCGCCATGAATCGGTGATACTGGCGCTCGCGGCATTTCGGTCCACCCGGCCGCGATCGTCGGATCACGAAGCGCGGTCCGACCTGCGCACGCCGTCCTCACTGCAATCCCCACAACACCCTGTCGACCAGCGGCCTCGTGCCGCTCCGGTCGTTACGTCACGAGTACGGATTCATCTTGCCCTTCGATCACGATCTGTCGCGCCGGACGCGATCCCTGCATCCTCGCGCCCTCCGACGCGGATCGCGGCCCTTCGTCGTGCTGCTGGTGGTCGTCACGGCCCTGGCCGGCTGCAAGAAGGCCGACGACAAGGCCAAGCCGCCGCCCACCGAGGTCGGCTACGTCGTGATGAAGACCGAATCGGTCGCGCTCGCGACCGAACTCGGTGGACGCACCAGCGCCTACGAAACCTCGGACGTGAGGCCGCAGGTGTCGGGCGTGATCCAAGCCCGACTGTTCGAGGAAGGCTCGCTGGTCAAGGCCGGCCAGACGCTGTATCGCATCGACCCCAGCCTCTATCGCGCTGCCGAGGCGCAGGCGCGCGCCAACCTCGCGAGCGCCGAAGCCACGCGCGAAACGGCGGAGGCGAAGGCGAAGCGCTACAAGCCGCTGTCCGAGATCGAGGCCGTCAGCCTGCAGGACTACTCCGACGCGCTGGCCGTGTCGCGGCAGGCGGCCGCGTCGGTCGCGCAGAACAAGGCACTGGTCGACATCGCGGCCATCAACCAGCGCTTCACGAGCGTGCCGGCGCCGATCACCGGCCGCATCGGTCGCTCGATCGTCACCACCGGGGCACTGGTTACGGCCAACCAGGCCGATGCGCTGACGACCATCCAGCGACTCGATCCGATCTTCGTCGACATCCCGCAGTCGAGTGCGGACCTCGTCGCGCTGCGTCGCTCGCTGGCGAGCGGCAACACGATTCCCTCTTCGGCCGAAGTGCTGCTGAAGCTCGAGGACGGCAGCGACTACCCGGCCGCGGGAAGACTCGAATTCGCCGAAGCGATGGTTGACTCGGGGACCGGCGCGGTCACGCTGCGCGCGCGCTTCCCCAATGCCGCCGGGCTGCTGCTACCCGGCATGTACGTCCGCGCGCGGCTGTCGCAGTCGACGGCGCGGGACGCGATCCTGGTGCCGCAGCAGGGCGTGTCGCGCGACCCGCGCGGCAACGCGGCCGTGATGCTGGTGGGCGCCGACGACAAGCTGGTGCAGAAGAGCGTGAAGGCCGACCGGACCGTCGGCGACAAGTGGCTGGTGTCGAGCGGTCTCGCGGCCGGTGATCGCGTCGTCGTCGAAGGTCTCAGTCGCGTCAAGGCCGGCCAGGCCGTGAAGCCGGTGCCGGCGGGCTCGAAGCCGGCGGAAAAGCAGGCTGACACCCGGCAAGCCGCGCCCGAGTCCGCGCCGAAATGATCTCCCGCGTCTTCATCGATCGGCCCATCTTCGCGTGGGTCATCGCGATCGTGATCATGCTGGCCGGCGTCGGCGGCATCCTCTCGCTGCCGATCGCCCAGTACCCCGACATCGCGCCGCCATCGGTCAACATCCGCGCGACCTATCCGGGTGCGTCGGCCGACACGCTCGAGTCCAGCGTGACGCAGGTCATCGAGCAGCAGCTCACCGGTCTCGACGGGTTGATCTACTTTTCGGCGCAGTCCAACTCGGCGGGCCAGGTCACGGTGACGGTGACCTTCGAGAAGGGCACCAACCCCGATATCGCACAGGTCCAGGTCCAGAACAAGGTGCAGCAGGCGTTGCCGCGCCTTCCCGCGCAAGTCCAGCAGCAGGGCCTGATCGTGACCAAGTCGAATGCCGACTTCCTGATGGTGGTGTCGGTCTACGACGAGACCGACCGCGTCACCAACGGCGACGTCGCGGACTACCTCGTGTCGACGCTGCAGGACCCGATCGGTCGCATTGCCGGCGTGGGCGACGTCAACGTGTTCGGCACCCAGTACGCGATGCGCATCTGGATGGACCCTTTCAAGCTGACAAGCTTCAAGCTGATGCCGAGCGACATCATCTCGGCGATCACCGCGCAGAACACGCAGGTCGCGGCCGGCCAGATCGGCGCGCAGCCGGCGCTCGACGGACAGATGCTCAATGCCACGGTGACCGCGCGATCGCGGCTGACCACGCCCGAAGAGTTCCGCAGGATTATCGTCAAGACGCAGACCGACGGATCGAAGGTGCTGCTGCGCGACGTCGCCCGCGTCGAACTGGGGTCCGAGGCGTACACGCAGGTCAGCCGCCTCAACGGCCACCCCGCGACCGGCATCGCGATCCTGCTCGCGCCGGGTGCCGATGCGCTGAAGACGGCCGCGCTGGTCAAGGCCGAGATCGAGCGCCGCGCGCCGACCTTCCCGGCCGGCTTCAAGTACGCCTATCCGCAGGATGCGACGGCTTTCATCAAGCTGTCGGTCGAGGAGGTCGTCATCACGCTGTTCGAGGCGATCGTGCTGGTCGTCATCGTGATGTTCGTGTTCCTGCAGAGCTGGCGCGCGACGCTGATCCCGGCCATCGCCGTGCCGGTGGTGTTGCTCGGCACGTTCGGCGTGCTGGCACTGTTCGGCTTCTCCATCAACACGCTGACGCTCTTCGGACTCGTCTTGTCGATCGGTCTGCTGGTCGACGACGCGATCATCGTCGTGGAGAACGTCGAGCGGGTCATGCACGAAGATCCGGACATCTCGGCGCGCGACGCGACGATCCAGTCGATGGGCGAGATCCAGACCGCGCTGATCGCGATCGCGCTCGTGCTGTCGGCCGTGTTCACGCCGATGGCTTTCTTCGGTGGGTCGGTGGGCCAGATCTATCGCCAGTTCTCAATCACCATCGTCTCGTCGATGCTGCTGTCGGTGGTCGTCGCGCTGGTGCTGTCGCCCGCGCTGACGGCAACGCTGATCAAGCGCCGCGAGGACCGCGGCGTCACCCGCCGCAACCGCATCGCCCGCTACGCCCATCGGCAGGGAGACCGCTTCAACGACTGGTTCGCCCGAACCTCGGACCGCTATCGCAAGGGCGTCGCGTGGGTGATCGAGCACTGGATCGCGGCGATCCTGGTCTACGTCGGCGTCGTCGCGTTGCTGGTGTTCGTGTTCGTGCGCCTGCCCACCAGTTTCCTGCCGGTCGAGGACCAGGGCATCGCGCAGATCCAGTTCACGCTGCCGGCTGGCGCGACCCAGGACCGCACGCTGCAGGCCGCGGCCCAGATCGAGAAGTACTTCCTCGAGAACGAGAAGGACAACGTCAGCATCGTCTACACGATCGCGGGCGGCAACCAGGCGGGCACTGGGCAGAACGCCGGCCGCGGCTTCATGGCCTTCACACCCTGGGACGATCGCAAGGGCGCGGCGAACGCGGCTTCCGCGATCACGCAGCGCGCCAACAGCCAGCTCGCGAGCCTGCGCGACGTGCAGTTCTTCGCGCTCAATCCACCGGCGGTGCGCGGTCTGGGCCAATCGAGCGGCTTCACGCTCGAACTGCTCAACACGGGCAGCCTCTCGCGCGAAGACTTCAAGGCGCGTCGCGACCAGTTGCTCTCGGAAGCGCAGGCCGATCCGCTGCTCAAGGCGGTGCGCGTCAACTCGCTCGACGACGTCCCGACACTGTCGATCGCCATCGACGCCGAGAAGGTCGGTGCGCTCGGCCTCACGCAGTCGCAGGTCGACGGCACGCTGTCGGCCGCGTGGGGCGGCAACTATGTCAACGACTTCGTCGACCGCGGCCGCGTCAAGCGCGTGTACGTGCAGGGCGACGCGCCGTATCGCGCACGACCCGAGGACCTGACCAACTGGTCGGTCCGCAACGCGGCCGGCCAGATGTCGCCGTTCTCCGCGTTCTCCAAGATCTCGTGGGGCCAGGCCCCGTCGACGCTGACGCGCTTCAACGGCAACTCGGCCTACGAACTGCAAGGCCAGGCGGCCGAGGGCCGCAGCTCGGGCGACGCGATGACCAAGATGCTCGAGCTCGCCGGCAAGCTCGACGGCGTGTCGACCGCGTGGAGCGGCCTGTCGTACCAGGAGCGCATCTCCGGTGGGCAGGCGCCGGTGCTCTACGCGCTGTCGCTGCTGGTCGTGTTCCTGTGCCTAGCCGCGCTGTACGAGAGCTGGTCCATCCCTGCGTCGGTGATGCTGGTGATGCCGCTGGGCCTCATCGGCGCTGCGCTTGCGGTGTCGTTGCGAGGCCTCGAGAACGACGTCTACTTCCAGGTCGGCCTGCTGACGACGATGGGGCTGGCTGCCAAGAACGCCATCCTGATCGTCGAGTTCGCCGAACAGGCCGAGAAGGCCGGCAAGTCCGCGATCGACGCGGCGCTCGATGCGGCGCGCCTGCGGCTGCGACCGATCCTGATGACCAGCCTCGCGTTCATCTTCGGGGTGCTGCCGCTGGCGATCTCGACCGGTGCCGGCGCCAAGAGCCGGGTCGCGATCGGCACCGCCGTGATCGGCGGCATGCTGACCGCGACCGCGCTGGCGATCTTCTTCGTGCCGCTGTTCTACGTGCTGGTGCGCAAGTGGTTCGGTCGCAAGTCGCTCGCGAAGCCCGGAGCGATGCCCGAGGCCGCGACATGAACATCCGTCTCGGCAGCGCGTTCGTGGCGGTCGTGTTCGCCGGATGCAGCCTCGCGCCGCCGCGCGTGCAGCCCGAGCCGGCCGTGCCCGCCAGCTGGCCGGTGGGTGATGCCTACCTGCGCAACAGCGAGGCGACGCTGCCGAAGGTCGACTATCACGACCTGTTCCGCGATCCGCGGCTGCAGACCCTGATCGAACGTGCGATCGCGAACAATCAGGACGTCCGTCTTGCATTGGCCAACATCGCCGCGTCGCGCGGCCAGTTGCGGGTGCAACGGGCGCAACTGTTTCCCCAGATCTCCGCGGCCGGCAGCGCCACGCGCGCCGACCGCGGTAGTGCGTCGACGACCGGGTCGGGCGGCATCAACAACAGCTTCGCCTTCGACGTCGGCCTGAGCGCGTTCGAGATCGATCTGTTCGGACGCGTGCGCAGCCTGAGCGATGCGGCGCTCCAGCAGTTGCTCGGAACCGAGGCCGCGCTGCGCGCCGCGCGGCTGTCGCTGGTAGCGGAAGTGGCCAGTGCCTATCTGACGCTCGCCACCGACCGCAGCCTGCTCGCGATCGCCAGGGAGACCGAGGACACGGCGACCCGCAGCGTGCAGCTCACCGAGGCCCGGCGTGCCGGTGGTGTCGCGCCGCGCTCCGACGTGCGCCAGGCCGAGACGGTGCTCGCGCAGGCGCGCGCCGACCGGGCCAGCCAGATCACGCTGGTCGCGCAGGATCGCAACGCCATCGAGCTGCTGGTCGGAGCACCCGTCGGCGACACCGATCTCGCCGATTCGATCGAGTCCATCGACGGCCTGTTCGACGAGATCCCGGCGGGCATCGACTCGCGCGTCCTGCTGCGGCGACCGGACGTGGTGCAGGCCGAGTACCTGCTGTATGCCGCCAACGCGCGCATCGGTGCGGCGCGCGCCGCCTTCTTCCCGACCATCAGCCTGACCGCCGTCGCGGGCTTCGCGAGCGGCTCGCTGACGTCACTGCTCACGCGCGATGCGTTCGCGTGGTCGGCCGGTCCCGCGATCTCGCTGCCGATTTTCGACGCGGGCTCGCGCCGCGGCAATCTCGAGACCGTCGAGGCGCAGCGCGACGCCGCGCTCGCGACCTATCAGAAGACCATCCAGACCGCGTTCCGCGAAGTGGCCGACGCGCTCGCGCGACGCGGCACGATCGATGACCAGATGCGCGCGCAGGCGGACCTCGAAGCGGCCGCGCGCGACAGCTACTTCCTGGCCGACGCGCGCTATCGCGAAGGCGTCGATGCCTTCCTGTCGAGCCTCGACGCGCAGCGCACGCTGTACACGGCGCGCCGCTCGCTGGCATCGATCCGTCGCGTGCGGGCCGACAACCTGGTCGAGTTGTATCGCACGCTCGGTGGGTCGAGTTGATCGGAAGTGTCGCGGTGTCAGCCGGACACCGAATGCGGGCGCCATGCTTCGGAAGGCGGTGATGGCCAGGTGACCGAAATGCCTCGAAGCCGGAACTGCGGGCTTCCGCGAGACTCGATCGGTGCGAACGGACGCGCACCCATGCGCGCCGTCATCGCATCACGAATCCACCCTGGAGAACGAACGCATGAACACTCTCACCAAGATCCTCGCCACCACCGCGTGCACTTTGCCGTTGATCGCACTGGCGCAGGTCACGCCGTCGGACCAGCCGGGCAGCGAACTGCAACGCAAGCAGACGACCGAGACCGGTCAGGCCACGAAGTACGGCGGCCCGGGCACCAGCACGTCCGGCGACGCGATGAGCGACACCAGCAAGACGAAGATGAAGCACAAGGGGATGAAGTCGGATACGAGCAAGTCGACCAATACGACGCCCGCTGGCGACGTGCCGACCTATCCGGCTCCGGCGCGTGACGGCACGCCCACCAAGTAATCGTTCTCGATCGGGTCACTGCGGGCGCCTCGGGCGCCCGCAGTCGTTTGGTCAGGTCATCATCCGCAGGGCGAGGCCAGCCACGCCGGATGCGAGGACCACGGGGATCACGCCGACCTCGAAGCGGAACAGCGCCACGGCGGCGGCGAGGCCGATGACCAGCGACTGAACGTCGAAAGGACCTGCGATGCCGGCCGGCCACAGCACGTGCATCGCGAAGAACACCGCCAGGTTCACGATGACGCCGACCACGGCCGCGGTGATGGCCGTCAGCGGCGCGGTGAACTGCAGCTTGCCGTGGGTCGACTCGATGAACGGGCCGCCGACGAAGATGAACAGGAACGACGGCAGGAAGGTGAAGAAGGTCACGACGCAGGCAGCGACGGCGCCCGATACGAACAACGCATCGGTGCCGAAGAGATCATGGGTCCAGCCGCCCGCGAAGCCGACGAAAGCCACGACCATGATCAGCGGTCCGGGCGTCGTCTCGCCCAGCGCCAGCCCATCGATCATCTGCGACGCCGTCAGCCAGCCGTAGTGGTCGACGGCTCCCTGGAAGACGTAAGGCAGTACCGCGTACGCGCCGCCGAACGTGAGGAAGGCGGCCTTGGTGAAGAACCAGTCCATGCGAACCAGCGTGGACTCCCGGCCGAACATCAGCACCAGCGCGAGCGTCGCGACCGACCAAAGACCGACGAAGGCCGCGAGCACGCGCGCCATCCGTGCGCGATCGAACAGCGCATGCGACGGCGTCGGCGTCTCGTCGTCGATGACCGCGGGTCCGGCCTTGTCCCCTCCGCCGTGAGCAGCGCCGGCCGTGAAACGGGCGGGCGCCAGGCGACCGCCGAAATGGCCGATCACGCCGGCCACGAGCACGATCAGCGGGAACGGCAACATGAACGCGAAGATGGCGACGAACGCGGCGGCGGCGATCGCCCACAGCCACGCGTTGTGCAGAGTTCGCTTGCCGATGCGCCAGGCGGCGAAGACCACGATCGCCGTGATGGCGGGCTTGATGCCGTGGAAGATGCCCGCGATGGTCGGCACGGTGCCGAAGGCCATGTAGGTCCACGACAGCGCGATCAGGATGAAGAGCGACGGCAGCACGGAGAGGCCGCCCGCCACCAGTCCGCCGCGCGTGCGGTGCATCAACCAGCCGACCTAGGTCGCGAGCTGCTGCGCCACCGGACCCGGCAGGACCAAGCAGAAGTTGAGCGCGTGCAGGAAGCGCTTCTCCGAAATCCAGCGCCTGCGCATCACCAGTTCCTCGTGCATCAGCGCGATCTGGCCAGCCGGTCCGCCGAAGCTCACGAAGCGCTGCTTGAGCCACAACCGGAGCGCCTCGTGGAAGGTCGGTGGAGCGGTGGCGGGAAGCGGAATCATCGTGTCGGGACGCGGTGTGGTGGTGGTCGGGGAAGCGGTCGCACGGGGTCGATCGACGATCGCATGCGATGCAGTCGGAGCCACGCGGCGATCGGGTTTGTGCTCAACTCTCGTTCGATGTCGCTCCGTTCCGCCGCCCCTGCCCTCGCCGCCGCGCTGTTGTTCGGCGCGAGCACGCCGCTGGCCAAGCTGCTCGGCCTCTCGTTGTCACCGGTCCTGCTCGCCGGCCTGCTGTATTTGGGCAGCGGCTTCGGCCTGGCGCTGCTGCTGCTCGTTCGACCTCTGTGGCGACCAACGACCGAAGCCCGCGCGCGCATCCCGCGTCGCGACCTGCCGTGGCTCGCGGGTGCGGTCCTCGCCGGCGGCATCGCGGGACCGGTGTTGTTGATGACCGGACTGCAGACCATCGATGGCGCCTCCGCGTCGCTCCTGCTGAACATCGAAGGCGTGCTCACCGCGCTGATCGCCTGGCTGGTGTTCCGCGAGAACGCTGACCGGCAGATCGTCTCGGGGATGGCGGCCATCGTGGTGGGTGGCGTCCTGCTCGCGTGGGAGCCGGGCGGCGGGCATCTCTCCGTCGGTGCCCTGCTGATCGTCGCGGCATGCCTCGCTTGGGCGTTCGACAACAACCTCACGCGCAAGGTCTCGGCCAACGACGCGATGGTGCTGGCATGCATCAAGGGGCTGGTGGCCGGTTCGTGCAACACGGCGATCGCGTTGATCGGCGGCGCGTCGCTGCCGACGATCGGGCCGCTGGCGGCGACCTTCGTCGTGGGGTTCGCCGGCTACGGTTTGAGCCTCGTCCTCTTCGTGGTCGCGCTGCGCAACCTCGGCACGGCTCGGACCGGCGCGTACTTCTCGGTGGCACCACTGTTCGGTGTGGCGATCGCCTTCGCGATCTGGCCGCAGGAGCTGCACTGGACCTTCTGGACGGCCGCCGCGCTGATGATCTTCGGTGTCTGGCTGCATCTGCGCGAGCGTCACGAGCACCTGCATGCGCATGCCGCGACGACACACGAGCACGCGCATGTCCACGACGATCATCATCGACACGAACACGACGGCGCAATCGATCCTGCGGAGCCCCACAGCCATCCGCACCGGCACGAGCCGCTGCGCCATCGGCACGCGCACTACCCGGATATCCATCACCGCCACACGCATTGAGCGGATACGAAAAAGGCGGCCGAGGCCGCCTTCGTCCGTCGACCGCGGACGGTCAGCTCTTCTTCGCGATCGCGCCGTAGATCACGAGGATCACAATCGCGCCGATCAGCGATGCGATGAAGCCTGCGTTCTCGGCCGGCCCGTAGAAGCCGACCGCCTGGCCGATGAAGCGCGCCAGAAATGCACCCGCGATGCCGAGGACGATCGTGAGGATGAACCCCATGTTGTCCTTGCCCGGGTGCAGGAACTTGGCGAGTACGCCGACGATCAATCCGATGACGATGGTGCCGATGATGCCCATGCCCATGTGTTGCTCCCTGATGTGATTGAAATGAGACGGGCCGATCGCCGCAAGGAATGCCTGCGCGCCACCTAGGCCGAGAGCGCTTTGTAGCGTATCCGTTTCGGCTTGGCGCCCTCTTCGCCCAGGCGCTTCTTCTTGTCGGCCTCGTACTCCTGATAGTTGCCGTCGAAGAAGGTCCACTTCGAGTCGCCTTCCGCCGCGAGGATGTGGGTCGCGATGCGGTCGAGGAACCAGCGATCGTGGCTGATCACCATCACCGATCCCGCGAACTCCAGCAGCGCGTCTTCGAGTGCACGCAGCGTCTCGACATCGAGGTCGTTGGACGGCTCGTCGAGCAGCAGCACGTTGCCGCCGGCGAGCAGCGTCTTCGCGAGGTGCAGACGGCCGCGTTCGCCGCCCGACAGGTTGCCGACGATCTTCTGCTGGTCGCCGCCCTTGAAGTTGAAGCGGCCCAGATACGCGCGTGACGGCATCTCGAAGCGACCGACCGTGAGGATGTCGGCGCCGCCGGTCACGTCCTCGAACACGGTCTTCTGGTTGTCGAGGTCTTCGCGGGTCTGGGCGACCAGCGAGACCTTGGCCGTGGAGCCGATCGCGACCTCGCCGCTGTCCGCCTTCTCCTGGCCCGCGATCATGCGAAACAGCGTCGACTTGCCGGCGCCGTTGGGCCCGATGATGCCGACGATGGCGCCCGCGGGCACCTTGAACGACAGGCCATCCATCAGCATCCGGTCGCCGTAGGACTTGCGCACGTCCTTGAACTCGATGACCTCGTTGCCGAGACGCTCGGCAACCGGGATGAAGATCTCGT
The DNA here is from genome assembly GCA_025356395.1 of Betaproteobacteria bacterium. Classification (GTDB taxonomy): domain Bacteria; phylum Pseudomonadota; class Gammaproteobacteria; order Burkholderiales; family Burkholderiaceae_D; genus CAHJXF01. The sequence continues at coordinate 38,634 of JANXTA010000134.1, read as the reverse complement.
TGGTCTCGTTGCGCTTCTGGTACTCCTGAGAGTTGAGTTCCTCGAAGCGCGCGATGCGGGCCTTCGACTTGGCTTGGCGTGCCTTGGGACTCTGGCGCACCCATTCGAGCTCGGTCTTCAACGCCTTCTGGCGCGCCGACTCGCTCGATTCCTCGATCTTCAGGCGCTCCTGCTTCTGGTCCAGCCAAGAACTGTAGTTGCCCTTCCACGGGATGCCGTGCCCACGATCGAGTTCGAGGATCCACTCGGCCGCGTTGTCGAGGAAGTAGCGGTCGTGGGTCACGCCGACGACGGTGCCCGGATAACGCAGCAGGAACTGCTCCAGCCACTCGACCGACTCCGCGTCGAGGTGGTTGGTGGGCTCGTCGAGCAAGAGCATGTCGGGCTTCGACAATAGAAGTTTGCAAAGAGCCACCCGTCGCTTTTCGCCGCCCGACAGCGGACCGATCTTCGCGTCCCACGGCGGCAGCCGGAGCGCGTCGGCCGCGATCTCGAGCTGATGGTCGCTGTCGCTACCGGCCGTCGAGATGATCGCTTCGTAGCGCGCCTGTTGCTCGGCGAGCTTGTCGAAGTCGGCATCCGGTTCCGCGTAGGCGGCATACACGGCTTCGAGCTTGGCCTTGGCCTCGAAGACCTCGCCGAGGCCGGACTCGACCTCCTCGCGCACGGTGGCTTCGGGATTTAGCTCCGGCTCCTGCGGCAGATAGCCGATCTTCAGGTTCGGCATCGGCGTCGCTTCGCCTTCGATGTCGGTGTCGATGCCGGCCATGATCTTGAGCAGGCTCGACTTGCCGGAACCGTTGGTGCCGAGCACGCCGATCTTCGCGCCCGGAAAGAAGGACAGGGAGATGTTCTTGAGGATCTGACGCTTCGGCGGAACCATCTTGCCGACGCGGTTCATCGTGTAGACGTACTGGGCCATGGGGGATGCAGGTCGGACGGGAAGGCGACGAGCTTACCCGATGCGCCTGCCGCTCCCCACTCGGTGCGGCGGCAACCAAGCACCTGGATTATATTCAACCAACTGGTTGACATTTATTACGGCCATCTTTATATTCAACCCCATGGTTGAACATTTTTCCGAACGCCTCGACATCGTCTTTGCCGCCCTCGCCGATCCGACCCGCCGCGCGATGCTGAAGGCACTGTCCACGCGACCGTCGACTGTCGGCGAGCTCGCTTCCCCTTACGCGATCTCCCTCGCCGCGGCGTCGAAGCACATCAAGGTCCTCGAACGCGCCGGCCTCGTGAAGCGGACTGTGCAGGGTCGCGTGCATTACTGCGAACTCGATGTCCGGCCCATGCATGCGGGCCTCGAATGGATGCGTCACTACGAGCAGTGGTGGAACCGCAAGCTCGACGTGTTGGAAACGCTGTTGAAGAACGACACGACCCCGAAGAACCCGCCGAGGAGCAGACGATGAACGCCTACGTGGCACCCACTTCGAACGACCCCATCGACGACTACGGCGTGCAGACCGCGCCCGAAACGCTGCGCATCGAGCGAATCCTCCCAGACCCGCTCGAGCGAGTCTGGGCTTACGTGGTGGAACCCGACAAATGCAAGCTCTGGTTCACCGACGGCACGATGGACCTGCGCGTGGGTGGCCGGGTCTCGCTGATCTGGCGCAACTCGACGCTGTCGACGGACGACGTGGCGCCGCCGGCCCGCTTCGCGAAGGACGACGGCGTCGTGAAGAGCATCGGCACCGTCACCGCCTGCGCTCCACCGCACCTCCTGACTTTTACCTAGGGCGCAGATTGGGACGGCGACGCGGCGACCGAGGCCCCCCTTCGAGTTGTCGACGCACGGCAGGAACATGCTGCTCGCGATCATCCATCGCCGTCTCAGGACGATGGATCTGCTGACTGGCGTGTCGGCCGCGGATGGCATACGCACCTCGCCGTGCTCCGTGCGCGACTCGAAGGGGTCGAGCCGCCGAAGTTCTGGGCAACCTTCGCGCACCTCAAGGCGGTCTACACCGAGCGCCTTAAGCCCTGACGCCTTTCGTGCGGGAACGGCCCCGCGTTGCGGCCGGCTTCAGTGCGGCGAGATGCTGGTCGAGCATCGGCGCGAGCACCTGGCGCAGCAACGCTTCGCGTCCGCCCGCCAGTTCGAACCGGTCGAAGTTGCCGGCCAGCGCCAGTTGCGCGAAGCCGTGTACGACGGACCACAGCGACAACAGGGCATTCCATTGTGTGGGCGTGAGCGGCTGGGAGGCGGACACGCCGTACAAGTTGCGGACCCCCCACTCGAGGACCGCGAAAGCCGCGAGGGAACTGCGCTCGAGCTCGTCGTCCTTCTCGATGTCGGGACGGAACATCAGTCCGAAGCGGCCGGGATAACCGAGTGCGAAACCCACGTAGCCCACGCCCTGCTCGCGCAGCCGTGCGACCGGATCGCCCTTGCCGCGTGCGTTGCCGGCTTCCAGCGCCACGGTGAGTCCTTCGAACGCAAGAGTCGCCACGACTCTCAACAGGCCCGCGGCATCGCCGAAGTGATGGGCCGGAGCAGCCGGCGAAACGCCCGAACGTCGCGCCACTTCGCGCAGCGAGAAGCCCTCGAGGCCGCGCTCGGCCAGCAGCGCTTCGGACGCGTCGATCAGCGCCTTGCGCAGGGCGCCGTGGTGATAACCGTCACGTGCTGCGGCGGGAGGAAAGGATTTTTTCGGCATGGGCAGTACGAACGACTCCATCAACTTGACAGCGTTCAAATCATAAACTATGCTTTTATCTAAACAGTGTTTAGTTAATCGACGCGCAATGCCTGTGTAACGCCGGAGAACGCATGCCGAACATGCCTGCCTTCGACCCTGCCCTGGTCTTCTCGCTCGCGAACGCTCTCGCCGGCGTGTCGTGGATCGCTCTCGCGGCGTCGCTTGCGGGTGCGCGCTGGGCACCCCGCACGCGCTTCGTCGCAGGACGCGTCGTGCCTTTGATCTTCGCCGCGGTCTACGTGCTGCTGTTCGCGAGCACCGGACTGCAGGGAGGCGGCTACGACTCGCTCGCGGCCGTGCAGCGGCTGATGGCCGTGCCCGCGTTGCTAACGGCGGGATGGTTGCACTACCTCGCCTTCGATCTGTTCGTCGGCGCGTGGATCGCCGAACGTTCCGCCGCGCTGGGCATTCCGCACCCGATCGTGTTGCCGCTGCTGGGCCTGACCTTCCTGTTCGGTCCCGCCGGCCTGCTGGCATTCGCGGCCATGCGGATTGTGTGCTTGCGTCGCCGCTCTGGAACCGTCGGCGCTTGAGATCGGAGAGTCCATGAATCATTGCGCCACGTCGCTTCATTCCACGTCGCACACCCCGCTCGTCCTGGCCCGCTGGCGAGACCTGAAGACCCGCGAACGACGGCTCGCATTCTTCGGTGCCGCGCTGTTTTTGCTGCTCCTGCCCATGGCGATCGCAGCCACCTTCGACGACCGCACGCTGCGTGGTGCCGACCTGTGGCTCAAGCCGATGAAGTTCGCGCTGTCGATCGGCGTCCTGTCCTGGACCACAGCGTGGTTCATCGGCGATCTGCCGCTCGCACGACGCAGCAGTCGCGCGACCGACCGGATCGTGTGGCTGGTGATCGGCGCCGGCAGTCTCGAATGGATCTATATCGCGATCCAGGCCGCCCTCGGCCAGGCTTCGCTACAACATCGGCGACCCCCTGCACATCGCGACGTACGCGCTGATGGGCATCGGCGCCGTCGTCCTCACCGCGACTCAACCGATGCTCGCCTGGCAGTTGTATCGCCATCCCGATCCGTCGCGACCCGCCGCCTATCACCAGGCGATCCTGATCGGGCTGGTGCTGACTTTCGTGTTCGGCGCCGGAGTCGGTGCGCTGCTCTCCGGATTACAACCGCCCGACGGCGAGGCCGTGGTGCCGGTCCTCGGCTGGTCGCTGAGCGGCGGCGACCTGCGGCCGGCGCACTTCATCGGCATCCATGCCGAGCAGGTGCTGCCGCTGCTCGGCTTCCTCGTCACCCGGGACTTCATGCACGCGAAGACGCTGGTGTGGCTGGCCGCGCTGGGCTACGCCGTCCTGTTCGTCGCGCTCGTGTTGTGGGGACTGGCGGGACGGCTGTGAAAGCCCCGCCGCTTGCCTTCCGCGAAAGCCTGCGGGTACACTTCGCCGCCATGTCCACCACCCGCTTCGCGTTCCTCTACTTCTACTTTCCGCGCCACATGGCGGGGACGAGACGGTAGCGCGCGAAGCGACCGAATCCGAAACCGCCAGACCGCTGGCGGTTTTTTTTTGGCTGTTCCCGACCCGAAGATCTCAAGCCCTGGCCCAACTTGTCGAATTAGAACCATCAGGAGTCCACCATGCCCGTCAGCACCGATGACCTGCGAATCAGGGAGATCAAGGAACTCACGCCGCCGTCGCACCTCGTTCGCGAGTTTCCGTGCTCGGAACGCGCGTCGCGCACCGCGTTCTCGGGTCGCTCGGCGATCCACCGCATCCTGCACGGCGCCGATCAGCGCCTGCTCGTCGTCATCGGCCCGTGTTCAATCCACGACACCGACGCCGCCAAGGAATACGCACGCAAACTGGTCGTCGAACGCGACAAGCACGCGAAGGACCTGGTGATCGTGATGCGCGTGTACTTCGAGAAGCCACGGACCACGGTCGGCTGGAAGGGCCTTATCAACGATCCCGACCTCGATGGCAGCTTTCAAATCAACAAGGGTTTGCGGTCGGCGCGCGAGCTGCTGGCGACCATCAACGAGATGGGTCTTCCCGCGGGATGCGAGTACCTCGATGTGATGACGCCGCAGTACATCGCGGACCTGGTTGCCTGGGGCGCGATCGGCGCGCGGACCACCGAGTCGCAGGTCCATCGTGAGCTGGCTTCGGGCCTATCATGCCCGGTCGGCTTCAAGAACGGCACCGACGGCAACGTCAAGATCGCGATCGACGCGATCAAGGCGGCTTCGCAGCCGCACCATTTCCTGTCGGTTACGAAAGGCGGCCACTCGGCCATCGTCTCGACCAACGGCAACGAGGATTGCCACATCATCCTGCGCGGCGGCAAGACGCCCAACTACGACGAGGCCAGCGTCGCCGCGGCGTGCGCCGAGATGGGCAAGGCCGGTCTCGCGCAGAAGTTGATGATCGACGCGAGCCATGCCAACGCCGAGAAGAAGCCCGAGAACCAGATCAGGGTCTGCGCCGAGATTGGCCGCCAGATCGCGGCGGGCGACTCGCGAATCATCGGCGTGATGGTCGAGAGCCATCTGGTCGCCGGCCGCCAGGACCTCAACGCCGGCGCGGTCTTGTCGGACCTCGTCTACGGCCAGAGCATCACCGACGGCTGCATCGGCTGGGACGACTCGGTCGAGGTCCTCGACCAGTTAGCCGCAGCGGTCCGCGACCGTCGCATCAAGGAAAGCGAGCGCTCGTATTCCGGTAAATGAGACGCCGGCTTCGCAGGACTTGACGCCGGTCCGGGTGTGCTCGGTATCGTCGGCATCGGGTGCGGCATCGCACGAAACCGCCGCTGGTCTGGAAACGCCGACACCCATGCCCCGACGATCCGCGAACCCGCCATGCTGAAGAAGGTAGCCGTCCGGCAACTCGTCGTGGGCATGTACGTCAAACGCCTCAGCGGATCCTGGCTCGATCACCCGTTCTGGAGGAAGAGCTTCGCGCTGACGGACGGGAAGCAGCTCGATCTGATCCACCGCAGCGCCGTGCTCGAAGCCTGGATCGATACGTCTCGCGGCCTGGACCTTCCGGTGCTGCCGCAGACCGCGTCGGACGACGAGCCCTTGCTCGACCATGTCGCAACCTTCCTGGCCATCGACGAACCGGACGCGGTTTGTTCGCTGACCGATGAGCTCGAGCGCGCCGGCAAGATCGTCGCGCAGGCGCGCGGCGCAATGATGGTCATGTTCCAGGACGTGCGTCTCGGCAAGGCGATCGATGCCGTCCACTGCATGCCGCTGGTCGACGACATCACCTCGTCGGTCAACCGCAACCCGGGCGCGATCGTCAGTCTGGCGCGCCTGAAGACCAGCGACGACTACACCTACATGCACAGCGTGGCGGTCTGCGCGTTGATGGTCGCCCTCGCCCGCAAGCTCGACCTCTCCGAGGCGGACACGCGCGAGGCCGGCATGGCCGGGCTGGTCCACGACCTGGGCAAGGCGCTGATGCCGCAGGAGATCCTCGGCAAGCCCGGCGCGCTCACCGCCGAGGAATACGCGGTGATGCGCACGCATCCGCGCGCCGGCTACGACCTGTTGATGGAGGCGCGCGGCGTCGGCGAACGCGCGATGGACGTCTGCCTGCATCACCACGAGAAGATCAACGGGACCGGCTATCCGCAGGGGCTCAAGGGCGACCAAATCTCGCTGTTCGCGCGCATGGGCGCGGTCTGCGACGTCTACGACGCCATCACGTCGAACCGGCCCTACAAGATCGGCTGGGACCCCGCGCTGTCGATCAAGAAGATGGCGCAGTGGAGTCGCGAAGGGCATTTCGACGAGGCCGTGCTGCAGGCCTTCGTGCGCAGCATCGGTATCTATCCGGTCGGCTCGTTGGTGCGGCTCGCGTCGGATCGCCTCGGCGTGGTGGTCGACCAGTCCCCGGCCAGCTTGCTCACGCCGGTGGTCAAGGCTGCCTTCGACATACCCGGTCGTCGACCGTGCCCTCCCGAGACGATCGACCTGAGCGTGCCGGGTTGCAGCGAACGCATCGTGTCGCGCGAAACCGCCGAACACTGGGGCCTGACCGAGATCGACGATCACTGGCGTCTGCCGGCGTCGGCCCCCGAACTGTCCGACGTGGCCGTATCCGAAAGAACGGAGGTGCCACGATGAAGTGGACGCTCTTCGGATGGCACGGACGCGTGGGACGGACGACCTGGTCAGCGCGGATGTTCGCGCTGGCGCTGGTCGCGATCGCCTTCGGACTCTTCGCCCAGGCGCTGCTCGGCGACCCGGGCGCCGCGCCGGTCACCGCCCTCTTCGCGTGGTGCGCGGGGGCGCTGTCGACGCGGCGCCTGCACGACGTCGGCCGCTCCGCCTGGTCGCTGCTGGTCGTGCTGGTCCCGGTCGTCGGTCCGCTGTGGCTACTCTTACAGTTGACTCGCCGCGGCGTGGAAGGCCGCAATCGCTGCGGCAGCGATCCGCTGTCACGCTTCGACTATCTGCAGGTAGACATCGATCGACAAACCTGATGCCCATCGTCAACGACGTCACGCAGGTCAACGCGATCGAGGTGTTCTCGATCGCCACGCCCCATTCCACGGAAGAGGTCCAGGCCGCGGTCCGCAGCACCACGCTGCCGCTCTCGATCGGCGGCGGTCATTTCAGCATCGGCGGGCACACCGCCAGTCCCGGCACGCTGCACCTCGACCTGCGGCGCATGAATCGCGTCTTGCGCTTCGATCCGGTGGCGCACGTGATCCGGGTCGAGGCGGGCATCCGCTGGTGCGACATCCAGGCCTTCATCGATCCCCACGGTCTCGCGGTCAAGATCATGCAGACCTACGCCAACTTCACCGTCGGCGGTGCGCTGTCGGTCAACGCCCACGGCCGCTACATGGGACTGGGGCCCGTGGTCCTGTCGGTGCGTTCGATCCGGTTCGTGCTCGCCGACGGCACGCCGGTGGACGCGAGCCCGACCGAGAACGCCGCCTGGTTCGCCGCGGCGATCGGCGGCTACGGCGCGATCGGCATCATCACCGAAGCGGAGCTGGAGCTTGCCGTCAACGTGCGCGTCGAGCAGCGCAACGCGAAGATGCCGACGGCCGCGTATCCGGGCTGGTTCGACGCGAACGTGCGCGGCAACGCGAAAGCCGTCTTCCACGACAGCGATCTCTATCCGCCCCACTACACGAGCGCGCGCGCCGTGACCTAATACGAGACCGATCGGCCGACGCCCAACCGGCATCGCCTGCAGCCGCTGCGTCGTCGTTATGCCCTCGAGCGCTACTTCCTGTGGGCGATGTCGGTGACACCGTTCGGCAAGAAGCGGCGCGAACATCTGATCAATCCGCTGCTGTACGGCAAGAGGCGCGTGCACTGGCGCAACGACGAGGCCGGCTACGACGTCGCCGAGCTCGAACCCGTCGGGCGCAAGCGCCGCACCTACGTGCTGCAGGAGTACTTCGTGCCGGCGGACCGGCTCGCCGCGTTCGTCCCGAAGATGGCCGAGATCCTCGAACGCCATCGCGTCAACGCGATCAACATCTCGATCCGTCATGCGCTCGCCGATCCGGTCACGCTGATGGCGTGGGCCCGCGGCGAGACCTTCGCGTTCGTGCTGCATCACAAGCAGCGCACGCGCGACAACGCGCGCGAACGCGTCCCCGTGTGGACCCGCGAACTGATCGATGCCGTGCTCGACTGCGGCGGCACCTACTACCTGCCGTACCAGCTGCACGCCACCAACGCGCAGTTCCATGCGGCCTACCCGAAGGCCCACGAACTGTTCGCGTTGAAGCGGACGCTCGACCCCGAGTACCGACTGCGGGGGGCGCTGTGGGATCGCTACTACGCGTCGACGATCGTGGCCGCGCAGACCGGGAAGCCTCCGGCGGTCATCACGCGCCACGCGTCGCTGTTCCATGCGGTTTACGGCGACACGCGCGAAGCCGATCGCTTCTATGCCTTCCCGCAGAACATCTTCCATCTGTTTCCGGAAGACCGCCTGCACGCACTGATCAAGTCATCGATCCGGCAGCGGTCCGACGACGAGGCGATCTATCGGGACCTGCAGGCGGGGCTGCCCGGCATCACGCCGAAGGCGTCGATGCTGACCTACGCACTGCCGTCGCTGCTGGTGCAGAAGACCGAGATGGGTCGGCAGGCGGCCGAGCTCCTCGTGGACCTGAAGGCGCGACGCGACTACGTCGAGATCGGCACGACCGGACGTTATGTGCGGGCGGTCCGCAATCACGCGAAGATCACCGGCGCGGTGACGCTGGTCCACGACGTGGATGCCGGCTACTCGCCGGTCGATCTGGTCGAGCGCGGCCAGCTCGCGCGCGCCGGCGGGTTCCGCTGCCTGGCCGACTACGCCCCACTCGACGTGCCGGAACACAGCGCGGATGTCGTCAGCTGTTTCGTCGGCCTGCATCACATGGCACCCGAACGCCTCGCGCCTTTCCTGCGGTCGATCCATCGGGTCCTGCGCCCCGGCGGGCACTTCATCGTGCGCGACCACGACGTGCGTACCGTGCAGATGGATCGCTTCGTGGCGTTGGCGCACACCGTCTTCAACGCAGGTCTCGGCGAACCGTGGTCGGTCAACGCCGCCGAGCGCCGGCACTTCGCGAGCGCTGACGAGTGGATCGAGCGACTCGCCGCGGCCGGACTGCGCCACACCGGTCCGCGACTGATGCAGGCGGGCGATCCGTCGGACAACGCGTTGATGGCCTTCGTCCGCGATGCTTGAAAGGCGCGGCGCTGGCCTGCTGTTCGCGCTCGGACTGCTGGTCGCGACGAGCGGGCACGCGGCCTACGAAAGCCCGATCGCGATCGACCAGCGACGCGGCGCCGAGCAGACGCTGCTGACCTATCCCGAATGGTTCCTGGTTCACAGCCCGGCCGAGTACGCGCGCTTCGTGGCCGATCATCCCGCGCACGGCTTCCCCTTCCTCGCGCACGTCGGCCAACTGTGGGGCAGCTACGCGGCCGTCACGCGCGAGCAAGTTCGGCAAGACGCTCCCGCCAACGTCGCCTATCACGTGATGATCCTCGTCATCGCGTCCAGCACGACGGTCGAATACGCGCTGCGCTCGGCCTACGAGAACGTCGCCGGTCGACTGAGCTGGGCGGTGTCGTCGGGCAGGACTACGTCGACTTCATCCGCAAGGAACCCTGGTACCTGTTCGACTTCGCGGCGCGGCTGCGCGGGCTATGGGCCAACGTGCCCGCGTTCGGCGCCGATCCGGTCCGCAAGTGGGAGCGACGATATGCGCTCACGACCGAATACGCGATCAAGGCCACGTACGGAAAGCTGATCGAACTCGCGACGCGCTCGGCCTACGATCCCGCACGGCCGACGACGCAGGTGGTCGTGGACCGACCACCTGCCGCGCTTCCATCGGAGGTCCGACTTGTGCGCACGCTGGACGGCGGCGGCGCTGTGCTGGAGCTACCGCGCTACTTCGACTTCCGCATCGCGGCCACCGCGCTGGCACAGGCGGGTACGCACCTGACCGACATCGCGGGCAACCGCGGCATCATCCTCGTGACGCTGTGGACCCGCGACGCCACGCGCCTGCCGCCGCAGTCACGCGTGCTGTTCGAGCAGCCGCTCGTGACGATGCCCGGCACGCGTCGCATCGCCGCGCTGATTCCGGTGGCGGCGCTCTCGGACTTCCTGGTCGCGGCACCCGCACGCGGTGCGACCATCGAGCACGTTTACGACTACTGACGTCAGCGCTGCCCGGCGACTTCCTTGAAGAAGGCCTCGCTGTTGGGCTTGCGACGGAGGAACTTCGTGACCATCACCTCGGGCGGCTCCTGTCCGCCCTGCGACAGGATGCCGGTGCGATAGCGCTTGCCGTCGACCGGATTCATCAGTTTGCCGTGGAAGCCCGACAGCATGTCGAGCGCCATCACCTCGCTCCACATGTAGCCGTAATAGCCGGCAGCGTAGCCGCCGGCAATGTGGCCGAACGATGCCGGGAACATCGTGCCGGGCACCGTGCCGAGCGGCGTGCCGCCCTCGATCTTGGTCCACGCGACCATCGCCTTCTCGGGCTGCGGCGTCGTCAGCGACATGTCGTAGGACGCGAACAGCCATTGCCGTGCATAGCGCATGCCACGACCGTAGCGGCGCGCCGCATCGAGCTGCGCGATTTGTTCGCGCGACAGTTGCGGACAGTCCTTGCAGACCTCGGCGAAGAGCTTCAGCGAATCTTCGCGACGGGCCCACTCCTCGAACATCTGCGACGGCGCCTCGACGAAGTCGCGCTTGACGGACGTGCCGGCCTGGTCTACGTAGCGCGTCTTCGACAGCACGCCGTGCATGACGTGACCGAACTCGTGCAGCATGGTCTCGAGTTCGCCCTGGTCGAAGCCGTTGCGATCGAAGTTGGTGACCAGCACCGAGATCGGCGTGCGATAGCCCGGCGATCCGGCCTGTTTCGTGAGCGTCGACACAGCACGGACGGGCCACGCCGCTGCGTGGCCGAACTTGCCGTCGCGCGGGAACAGGTCGAGATAGACGGTGCCGATGAAGCCGCCGTCCTCGCCGTTCGCCTTGCGATCGAAGACGTCGTAGACCCGCACGTCCTGCTGCCAGGTCGGTGCGGATGACGGAACGAAGTGAATGCCGTAGAGCGTCTCGGCCACGCGCAGCGTGTAAGCGATGCTGGCCTCGGTCGGGAAGTACTTGCGCAGCGCCTCCTGGTCGACGTTGTAGCGCGCCTTCTTCAACTTCTCCTGGTAGTAACTGGTGTCCCAGCGATTGAGAACGATCGCGTCCAGCGGCTGCTTGAGATCGTCGGCCTTGAACTGGCGCAGCTCGGCGACTTCCTTCTTCTCGGGTTCGACGACGGCGGCCTTCACCTCGTCGAGGAACTTGTAGACCGCCTCGGGCGTGCCGGCCATGCGGCGCTTGACCACGAAGGTCGCGAAGTCGGGATAGCCGTACAGCTTCGCCAGCTCGAGGCGCAGCGCGACGATGCGATCGAGCACGTCGATGTTCTGCTGCCCGCCCTGGTTCATCTTCGCGATCCAGTAGCGCTTCCGCGCGTCCTCGTTGGCCGCGAGCTGCATGAACGGGAAGAACGACGGGTAGGCGAGGGTCAGCACGTAGTTGCCCTGCTCGTCCTTCTTCTGCGCGCCCAGGTAGGGATCCGGCAGGCCGGCCATCTCGTCGGGCCGAAAGACCAGTTTGGTGCCGTCGTCGCGGACGTTCTTCTCGAACTGCAGCGCGAGGTCGGTGATCTCCTTGTTGATCGCCTTGACGCGTTCGCGCTTCGCGAGATCGAGCGTCACGCCGCTGTCCTCGAAGGCATCGAGCAAATCCTGCCGATACTGCTTCTGGATCGCGTCGGCGGGCTTCGCGTCCTTCACGCGCTGGTACAACTTTTCGCTCTGGAACAACTCGGTGGTGAACGGCGTGTACTTGAGCTCGCACGCGTCGGCCGCGTCGCGCGTCGCCTTGTCGGTGGACGTGTTGGCGATGATCGACAGCGGACCGTCGAGGTCGCCGGTCGCGATCGAAAGCCTGTTCCACTCGTCGAAGATGCCGGCCGATCCCTTCCGGGCCTCCATCGCCGCACGCGTGGTCTGGAAGCCGGCGATCGAGCGGTCGCACAGACCTTCGATGGTGGCCGCATCCCACAAAGGAATCTGTGGATGCTCGGCAGCCTGCGCGGCACCCAGGACACTCGAGAAGGCGAGACCGATGGCGACGCCGAACCGGCGTGTGACGAGGGACGACGAAGGAAGGATCATGGGGTCTGTCGAAAGTTGAAGGTCGATCACCGCTTGCCGGTGATCTCCTGGAAGAACGCGTCGCTGTTGGGCTTGCGCCCGAGGAAATCCTGGACCATCTGCCCGGGCGGAACCTCGCCGCCGCGCGACAGGATGTCCTTGCGATAGCGCGCGTCGTCGACGGGCTTCATCAGATGGCCGTGGAAGCCCGACAGCATGTCGAGCACCAGCACCTTGCTCCACATGTAGCCGTAGTAGCCCGCCGCGTAGCCGTCCATCAGGTGCGTGAAGTTGGCCGGGAACAGCGTGCCCGCGACATGGCCGAGCGGCGTCGCGCCGTCGAGCTTCTCCCAGGTCTGCAAGGCACCTGCCGGCACGGGCGTGGTCAGGGCCAGGTCGTAGCTCGCCAGCAGCAACTGACGCGCATACGCCGCGCCCTGACCAAACTTGCGAGCCGCTTCCATCTGCCCGATCTGCCCGTGGGTCAGATGAGGACAGTCCTTGCAGATCTGCGTGAACAGCGACAGCGGCTCCTCGCGCATCGCCCATTCCTCGAACATCTGCGAAGGCGCTTCGGCAAAGTCCCACTGGACGTTGGCACCCGACTGGTCGACGTAACGCGCCTTCGACAGCACGCCGTGCAGCACGTGGCCGAACTCGTGCATCAGCGTGACGAGCTCGTCCTCGTTCAGGCCCTTCTCGTTGAGGTTGACGACCAGGATCGAGATCGGCGTGCGATGCGCCAGCGACGACTCGCCGCGTGCCCCTTCCGCATGCGCGTGGCCGTACTTGCCTTCGCGCGGGAAGAGGTCGAGATAGACGCCGCCGACGTAGTTGCCCCTGCCCGCGCCCTGCGCTTCGTAGACGTCGTAGAAGCGCGTGGTCGGATGCCAGGTTGCCACTTGTCGTGCTTCGAAGCGGATGCCGTAGAGCGTCTCGGCGACCTTGAGCACGTAGGCCACGCTGGCCTCGGTCGGGAAATACGCGCGCAGCGCCTCCTGGTCGACGTTGTAGCGTGCCTTGCGGAGCTTCTCCTGGTAGTACGCGACGTCCCATCGATCGAGACGCGCGTCCGGCTGCTTCAGGTCCTGCGCCTTGAAGGCACGCAGCTCCTCGATGTCCTTCTTCTCGAGATCCGTGACGGCGGTGCGGACCTCGCCGAGGAAGCGATAGGCGGTCTGCGGATCGCCGACCATGCGACGGCGCAGGAGGTAAGTCGCGTAGTCGGGCTGGCCGTACAGGCCGGCCAGTTCGCTGCGCAGTCGCACGGCCTCGTCGAGCAACGGCAGGTTCTGCGCACCGCCCTTGTTGGTCATCGCGATCCAGTAACGCTGGCGGGCATCGGGCTTGCTGGCCAGTTCGAGGAAGGGTCGATAGGCCGGGTAGGTCAGCGGCAGGACATAGGCGCCGTCCGCATCGCGCTTCTGCGCGGCCAGGTAGGCCTCGGGAAGGCCGGCCATCTCGTCGGGCTGCATCACGACCGTCGTCGCGTCGTCGCGCACGTTCTTGTCGTACTCGAGGCCGAGCGTGGTGATGCGCTCGTTGATCGACTTGACCCGCTCGCGTTGGTCCTTCGGCAGCGTGACGCCCGAGTCCTCGAACGATTCGAGCAGGAGCTTGCGATAGCTGGTCTGGATCGCGTCGACCGGCTTCGCGTCGCGCACTCGTGCATACAACGCCTCGCTCTGGAACAACTCGGTGCTGAACGGCGCCAGCTTGGCCGTGCAGGCATCGGCCGCTTCGCGGGTCGCCTTGTCGGTCGACAGGTTGACCGCGGCTCCGATCGGCCCGCCGAAGTCGTCGATCTCGATCGAGAGCCGATTCCATGCGTCGAAGATGCCCTTCGACGAGCGCACTGATTCCATCGCCTTCATGCGGCTGCGAAAGGCGACGAGCTTCGCATCGCATTGCGTCTCGATCGTCGCTGCGTCGACGATGGGAATGGTGGGAGGAACCACCGACTCCGCAGCAGGCGTGGACGAAGAGATCGCTGCGAGCGCGAGGGCTGCGAGAGCCGAGAGCCGGGTCATCGTTCTATCGGGTCGAGTTCTTGTTTTTCTGCCACTGCACGTCGCTGCCCCCTGCATGACGATTGAGGACGCGGGCGAGCACGAACAGCAGGTCGGAGAGGCGGTTCAGGTAGTGACGCAGCTCGACGCGGACAGGCTCGACCTTGCCGAGCGCGACGACCGAACGTTCGGCGCGACGCGCGACGGTGCGTGCGATGTGCGCGATGCTGGCGGACGGCGATCCACCCGGCAGGATGAATTCCTCGAGTCGCGGCAGTTGCGCGTTGTAGGTCGCGAGCCAGTCGTCGAGTGCCGCGACCTGCGCTTCGGTGACCATCGTGTAGCCGGGGATCGACAGCTCGCCGCCGACGTCGAACAGGTCGTGCTGGATGTCCAACAAAACGCCGCGCACGTCGTCGGGCACGTCGTTGCAGACCAGCAGGCCGAGCACGCTGTTGAGCTCGTCGACGTCGCCCATCGCATGGACCCGCAGCGCGTCCTTGTCAGTGCGCGAGCCGTCGCCGAGCCCGGTCGTGCCGTCGTCGCCGGTTCGCGTCGCGATCTGCGTGAGTCGTTTGCCCATGGGTTCGTGGTTGTTGTAGGCGAGCGAGCCGGGGGCCGCCGTCGCGAAGCCCGCGATTATAGGGAAGCGGTCCGGGCGCTCCGCGTCGATGCGACGGAACCCGCCGAAGCGGGATGAAACGCGACCACCGACGTCCGGTCAGCGTTCGACGCGCTCGCCGAACATGATCACGCCCATGCCGACGAGGCAGAGGCTGACGCCGATGCAGTCGGACAGGGTCGGCCGCACGCCATCGACGGCCCACAGCCAGAGGACTGCTACGCCGATGTAGACCCCGCCGTAGGCCGCATAGACCCGACCGGCAGCCGTCGGGTGGAGCGACAGCAGCCACGCGAACAAGGCGAGCGAAGCAGCCGCAGGCACGAGCAGCCAGGCCGAGCGATCCTGCCGCAGCCAGAGCCATGGCAGGTAGCAACCGACGATCTCGGCGACCGCCGTCGCGACGAAGAGCGCGAACGTCTTCGCGAATTCCAAGCTACGCGGTCCGTTCGAGATACCGCGCACAGCCGCGCAACGCCACGTCGTCCGCGACGATCAGGTTCACCGACAGGCTGTCCAGCCACTCGCGATAACGACCCTTGTCGATGAAGCGCTGGAGGAAGGTCTTGCGATCGAACGCGTC
Source organism: Betaproteobacteria bacterium (assembly GCA_025356395.1). Lineage (GTDB taxonomy): Bacteria > Pseudomonadota > Gammaproteobacteria > Burkholderiales > Burkholderiaceae_D > CAHJXF01. The sequence goes on along the minus strand of JANXTA010000134.1, from coordinate 23,028 downwards.
GCCGAGATGGCCGATCACGCCGCCCGTGAGATACACGCCGCCGGTCGTGCGGAAGACCAGCGCGAGGTCGCCCGCGAAAGAGCCGAGCATACCGCTGTACTGCCGCACGCTCAGTCCGGCATGGCTCGTCGCATCGGCCTGAGCGAGTCGCACGACCTCGCTCGGGTCGCCGTCGGTCACGCCCACGACCGCATCGTCCGGCCACAGCGCGGCGTGTACCAGCGCGAGTCCGGCACCGCAGCACACCCGCTCCCACGACACGCGGCCGTAGCGGCCGAACGCGAGGTCGAAGATCTTCCGGTCGTCGACCGTGGTGGCCGAGTAGCCCATGTGGCCGCCCTCGCTGGTGACCGCGACCGGGAGGCCACCCTTCTCGATGGACGGCACGAGCGCGGCGCAGCCGACGCCGGTGCCCGGACCGAACACGACGCGGGCCGCGGAGTCGGGCGCGAAGCCCGAGCCGGGCGCGATGAAGTCCAAGTCGTCCGCACCGAGCGTCTCAAGGCCGTAGGCCTGCGCGGCGAAGTCGTTGATCAGCGCGACGCGCTTCAAGCCCATCGCCTTCTCGAGGCCACGCGCGCTGACCTGCCATCGCGCGTTGGTGAACTTGGCCTGTTCGTCGACGGAGATCGGCGCGGCAACCGCCAGGCATGCGATCTCGACGTCGTCGTCGGCGCTGCCCGCGTCGTCCAGGTACTTGCGCATCAGGGTAGCGAGGTCGGGGAAGTCGGCGTTGCGGTACTCGCGGCGCTCGGTGACCTGACCATCGCGGACGATCGCGAAGCGACCGTTGGTGCCGCCGATGTCCGCGACGATGCGGGGCGATGACGAGCTGGAAACCATGTCGGGAACGGCGAGCGCCGCCAGGTGTCGGAAGGTCGATTGTAAGGTTGTGTCCCGGGCCGTCAGGCAGGGCTACACTAGTCGACCCGATGGACGGGCCGCCTGCTGGACGCGCCGCCCGAAGTCGCCGACCCCACATCAGACCGCCGAGACGCGCATGAATCATCCGATGCCCCATCTGTCGCTGCTGAAGCGGGCCTTGCCCGACGCCTTCGTCGAGGTGCTGAGCACGCGCTTCGGCACGCGTTTCTCGATGACCGAGGCGATCCGGTTGCATCACGGCCGCGACGAGTCCGCCTTCGATCCGATGCTGCCCGACGCGGTCGTATTCGCGCACAGCACCGAGGAGGTCGCCGACATCGTCAAGCTGTGTTCGCAATACGAAGTGCCGGTAATTCCCTATGGCACCGGCTCGTCGCTCGAAGGTCACCTGCTCGCGATCCGCGGCGGCATCTCGCTCGACGTGTCCGAGATGAATCAGGTCGTCGCGGTCAACGCCGAAGACCTGACCGCGACGGTACAGGCCGGCGTCACGCGCAAGGCGCTCAACGTCCACATCAAGGACACCGGCCTGTTCTTCCCGATCGATCCGGGGGCCGACGCGTCGCTGGGCGGCATGGCAGCGACCCGCGCATCAGGCACCAACGCGGTCCGCTACGGGACGATGCGCGAGAACGTCGTGTCGCTGACCGTGGTGACCGCCGCAGGCAAGATCATCAAGACCGCGCGCCGCGCCCGCAAGTCGTCGGCCGGCTACGACCTGACGCGCATCTTCGTCGGCAGCGAAGGCACGCTCGGGATCATCACCGAGGTGACCGTGAAGCTGTACCCGCATCCCGAAGCCATCTCGGCCGCGATCTGCAACTTTGCGACGGTCGAGGACGCGGTGCACTGCGTGATCACCACCATCCAGATGGGCGTGCCGGTCGCACGCGTCGAGTTCCTCGATGCCGCGTTCGTCAAGGCGGTCAACGTGCACAGCAAGCTGACGCTGAAGGAGTCGCCGCTGCTGCTGTTCGAGTTCCACGGCTCCGAAGCCAGCGTCAAGGAACAGGCCGAGCTGGTCCAGGAGATCGCGACCGATCACAACGGGATGGAGTTCACGTGGGCCACCAATCCCGAGGACCGGACCAAGCTGTGGAGTGCGCGTCACAACGCCTACTTCGCGGGATTGCAGGTCAAGCCAGGGACGCGCGCGATCACCACCGATGTCTGCGTGCCCATCTCGAAGCTCGCCGAATCGATTTCGACGACTGTCGCCGACTGCGAACAGTCATCGCTGCCGTCGCTGATCCTCGGCCATGTCGGCGACGGCAACTATCACGTGATGCTGCTGGTCGATCCCGCCAAGCCGGAAGAATTCGTCGAGGCCGAGAAGATCAATCACGCGCTCGTGTCGCGCGCCATACAGATGGACGGCACCTGCACTGGCGAGCACGGCGTGGGCCTGCACAAGATGCCGTTCCTGATCGAGGAACACGGCGAGGACGCGCTGGACCTGATGCGGGCGTTGAAGCGCGCGTTCGATCCGAAGAACATCATGAATCCTGGGAAGATCGTCGCGCTGGATTGAAGCTTGCTCGGCGTTTGACGACACGCACCGCCAGGACGGAGACCGCTGCATGAACGATAGTGCAGGAGACCACGGATTCGCAGGCTCGATCCCGGCGCTCTATGACCGGTTGCTCGTGCCGCTGATCTTCGAGCCGTATGCGATCGACCTTGCGGAGCGCTGCGCGCGCCTGCGACCCCATGACGTGCTGGAACTCGCGGCCGGCACCGGTGCCTTGACGCGTCACCTCGCCGCGACGTTGCCCGACGCGGCGATCACGGCCACCGACCTCAACCAGGCAATGCTCGACCGGGCGGCGGCCGTCGGCACCGCGCGACCGGTCACCTGGCGCCAGGCCGACGCGATGCAGCTGCCGTTCGACGACGGGGCCTTCGATATCGTGGCCATCCAGTTCGGCGTGATGTTCTTCCCCGATCGCGTCTCGGCGGACGCCGAGACGCGTCGCGTGCTGCGGCCGGGCGGCACGCTGCTGTTCAACGTGTGGGATGACATCGCGACGAACGCCTTCGCCGCGACCGTCACCGAAGCGCTCGCGCCGCTGTTCCCGGACGATCCGCCGCGCTTCTTCGCGCGGGTGCCGCACGGGTATCACGACCAGATTGTGATCGCGCGCGACCTCGCGGACGGCGGCTTCGCCACGCCGGCTCAGTTCGAAACAATCACCGCCCGCAGCCGCGCCGATGCGGCGCGCACCGTGGCGGTGGCGATGTGCCAGGGCACGCCGCTGCGCAACGACATCGTCGCGCGCGGCGCGGACCAGCTCGACGCGGCGACCGACGCGGCTACCGAAGCCCTGGAAGCGCGCTTCGGACGCGGCGCCGTGGACGGGAAGATCTGCGCGATCGTCGTCAGCGTCGCGCGCTGAGCGCCGTCGACGGATCGCTTCGAGCTTCCGGGCGACACCGCGGATGTTCGTCGGACCCGTCAGCCCGGCTTCTTTGCCCGCACGTCAGGCAGCAGAGCCGTGATCAGCCCGATCAGCGGCAGATACGCGCAGAGCCGGTAGACGAAGGCCACGCCATGCGTGTCGGCCAGCTGCCCCAGCACCGCCGCGCCGATGCCGCCCATGCCGAACGCGAAGCCGAAGAACAGTCCCGACACCGTGCCGACCTTGCCGGGCATCAGCTCCTGCGCGTAGACCAGGATCGCCGAGAAGGCCGACGCGAGCACGAAGCCGATCACGAACGTGAGGATCGTCGTGACCTCGAGGCCCACGTGCGGCAACACGAGCGTGAACGGCGCGACGCCAAGGATCGACGCCCAGATCACGCGCTTGCGGCCGATGCGGTCGCCGATCGGTCCGCCGAGCAACGTGCCGGCCGCGACCGCGAACAGGAACACGAACAGGTGGTATTGCGCGGACTGGACCGACAGGCCGAACTTGTCGATCAGATAGAACGTGTAGTAGCTGGTGATGCTCGCCATGTAGAAATACTTGGAGAAGATCAGCAACAGCAGGATGACGACCGCGCCAGCGACCTTGCCGCGCGGCAGCGACGGCAAGGTCTCGCGGGCCACCTTCGCCTTCGCGCGGAACGCCGGTTGATGGAGCGCGTACCACGTGCCGACCTGCCACAGCACCGCGATCGCGAGCAGCGCGGCGAGCGCGAACCAGCCGACGCTGCGCTGGCCATGGGGGATCACGATCCACGCGGCGAGCAGCGGACCCGCGGCACTGCCGGCGTTGCCGCCGACCTGGAAGATCGACTGGGCGAGGCCGTGCTTGCCACCCGAGGCCATCCGCGCGATGCGCGACGACTCGGGATGGAATACGGAAGACCCGGTGCCGACCAAGGCAGCAGCGAACAACAATGCGCCATACGACGGCGCGAACGCCAGCAGCACCAGTCCGCACAGCGTCGACGCCATGCCGAAGGACAGCGAACGCGGCTGCGGATGCTTGTCGGTGTAGAGACCGATCAGCGGCTGCAGCAGCGACGCCGTGATCTGGTAGGTCAGCGTGATCAGCCCGATCTGCACGAAGCTCAGCGAGAACTCGCCCTTCAGCAACGGATAGATCGCGAGGATCAACGACTGGATCATGTCGTTGAGGAAGTGCGAGAAGCTGAGGAAGCCGAGCACCCTGAAGGCCGGACCGTCGCGGACTTCGGCGCGCGACATGACGATAGCCGGCTCGGTCGACTCGGTGGTGGCGATGGACGCGGCTGGCATCGGTGCGACGGAAGTGTTCATGGGATCGGTGACGGAACGGCTGGCGAGAACCGCATCGTAGGCAAAGGCGCTTCGGCTGGCTTACGATAGAAAGACAATCTTTGTCGCGATACAGCCAGATGCCCCGCATCCTCACGCACCACCATCTCAACACTCCCGGCTACGACCCGTCGCCGACGCGTCCCGTCCGCCTGATCGCGCGCGATCTCGAGCACGACGCGGCGCTGTCGGCCCACACCCACCGCTGGCATCAGTTCCTCTACACGGCCACGGGCGTGGTCCGCGTGTCGACCGCCGACACCACCTGGGTCGTACCGCCGTCGCGCGCGATCTGGATCCCGACCGGCATCACGCATGCCGTCGCGATCCTCGAAGAGGCGCATATGCGCTCGCTGTACGTGCTGCCGTCGGCCAGCGGGATGCCCACCGATGCGTGTCGCGTGATCGAGGTCTCGCATCTGCTGCGTGAACTGATCGCGGACCTCGGCTCGCCGCAGACCGAAGCCGATCCCGGACGCGAACGTCTCGTCAGCGCGCTGATCCTCGACGAGCTGCGCGTCGCCGAGACGCTGCGGGTCGGCATGGCGCTGCCGAACGACAAGCGACTGGCCATGCTGTGCAACGCGTTGATCGAGGAACCGTCGTCCGCGCGCACGCTCGACGAATGGGCGCCGCTGGTCGGCGCGAGCGCACGGACGCTCGCACGTCTGTTCTCGGAAGAACTGAACACGACCTTCGCCCAGTGGCGCCAGCAGATGCGGCTCGCGCATGCGGCCCCGCTGGTGGCGCGCGGATGGCCTCTCGCACGGGTCGCGGCCGAGCTCGGCTACAGCAGCCAGAGTGCCTTCTCGGCGATGTTCAAGCGCACTTTCGGTAAGTCGCCGTCGGCGTTCTTCGCGCCGAAGCAGGCGCCCGGCCGACGACTTTAGGCGGTCCGGGCCGAGCCGGCGTTCTTCTTGCGCGACCTAGTCGATACGAGCGCCGCACCACCGGCCAGCGACAGGAGCAGGACCGACGGCTCGGGAACGCTGCTCGGCAGCAGACCGATATACGCGATGTCGGCGAGCGCCGTCGTCTGGTTCAGATTCACGGTCTGGGCCAGGAAGCCGTCGAGCAGAAGGCCGGTGCCTTGTGTCGGCGTGTCGCCGCTTCCGAACTCCGCGGCGATCCACGGATGCGTGATGAACGTGCCCTGGAAGTAGGACCCGCCGATGGCGATGGTGTGGTGGGACACCCGGTCACCCGTGTAGTTGATCCAGTAGATATCGACCGCGAAGGGTTCGAGATTGACGAACTGGATCAGCGCGGCGGCTCCGATGCTCGACTGATAAGTCGTGTCGAGCACCGTCGGATTCAGTTGCAGCAGGACGACGGCGCTGGACGCCGGCCAGGGCCAACGCCACGAATACGAGCTTTCCAAAGAATTGCCGCACACCATTCCCCTTGGCAGTCCATCGACGAAACGACCGGAAAGTCCTCCTCCCAAAGGACTACCAGGTGTGCATCCATTGCTTGCGCCCGTCAACGAATGATCGGTCAAGCGGCAACTTTGCTATTCGATCGATTCAGCAACTCGGAAAGATAGGGTTCCCAGACTTCCGCGACGGTATGCGTCCCGTGGCCGCACGTCGCCTCGCTGCTCGCGATGACGACCGCCTCGCCGCGCGCCACCTCGACGATCCCTCGCTCGAGGATGCCGAGCTCGGGCGGATTGATCAGGTCGTCGGCGAAGTTCACCGCGACCAGCGGCACGCGGATCCGTTCGAGACCTGGTGCGGGGTCGTAGTCGCGCGACGCCTCGATCTGGTACAGCAGGTCGTTGACGTCGACCGGTGTCTTGGCGAGGGTGCCAGGCATGTCGAGCAACGTGTCGGCCTCGCCGAGCGTCGGCATCTGGGCCTGGCGCAGGACTGCGTTGCTGCTCATCAGCCAGATCATCTGCGTCGCGACGCGCGACGACAACGGCGGCTGCTCCACGTAGTCGCCGCCCTGCCACGCGGGATCGTTGCGGACCACATCGATGATGACGCGCCGCCAAGCGCGATTGCGGCCGGAGATCTGGCCGGGCAGGCTCGCGAGCGGCATCAGCGCGTCCATGAATCGTGGATGGAGCTGGCCCCACAGCCAGCTGTGCATGCCGCCCATCGACGTACCCATCACCAGTCGTAGATGATCGACGCCGAGGCCCTCCGTCAGCAGTCGATGCTGTGCGTCGATCATGTCGCGATAGCCATACGCCGGGAAGCGCGCGCGAAGTCCGTCGCTGGGCTTGCTCGACGCGCCGTGGCCGATGCCGTCGGGCAGCACAAGGTAGTACTTCGTCGCGTCTAGCAGGCCGCCGACCGCGAACAGCCGTTCCGAGAACTCGGGGCGGATGAACTGCGCACCGCTGCCGCCGGTCCCGTGGAGGATCAGGATGGCATTGGTCGCGGTGCCTTCGGCATCGCGGACCAGGGTGCCGAACGTCCGGTAGTGGAGCCGCAGTTCTGGCAGCGTCTCGCCGGATGCGAAGCGGAAATCACGCAGGACGACGTCGCCTTCGACCGGCGCGGTCGAGTCGACAGCGCTCACAGCGCGAAGTGCGGAATCGTCGACGACACCAGGATCTTCCGATCGACGGCGGCGATGTCGCGCAACCCGCACAACGCCATCGTGACGTCGAGCTCCTTCCGGATCACCTCGAGGCAGATCGTCACGCCGGCCTCGCCCATCGCCCCGAGGCCGTACAGGAACGGCCGCCCGATGAACACGCCCTTCGCGCCGAGGGCGACGGCCTTGATGACGTCCTGTCCCGAGCGGATGCCGCCGTCCATGAAGATCTCGATGCGCTCGCCCACCGCATCGACAAGGGTCGGCAGCGCCTCGATCGACGACATCGCGCCGTCGAGCTGGCGACCGCCGTGGTTCGACACGATCATCGCGTCGACGATGCCTGAGTCCGCGAGTTTCGCGGCCTTCTCGCCGTCCTCGGGGTCGAGGATGCCCTTGAGGATCAGCTTGCCGCCCCAGCGCTCCTTGATCCATTGCACGTCGTCCCAGGACAGCTTGGGATCGAACTGTTCGGCGGTCCACGACGACAGCGACGTCACGTCCCTGACGCCCTTCGCATGGCCGACGATGTTGCCGAAGGTCCGACGCTTCGTGCCCAGCATCCCGAGGCACCAGCGCGGCTTGGTCGCGAGGTTGATGAGATTGGCGATCGTCGGCTTGGGCGGTGCGGTGAGGCCGTTCTTCACGTCCTTGTGGCGCTGGCCGAGGATCTGCAGGTCGAAGGTCAGCACCAGCGCGCTGCAGCGCGCGGCCTTCGCGCGATCGATCATCCGACCGATGAACTCGCGGTCCTTCATCACGTAGAGCTGGAACCAGAACGGCGCCGACGTGTGTTCGGCCACATCCTCGATCGAGCAGATGCTCATCGTCGACAGGGTGAAAGGGACGCCGGCCTTTTCTGCGGCGCGCGCTGCGAGAATCTCGCCGTCGGCGTGCTGCATGCCCGTGAGGCCGGTGGGTGCGAGCGCGACCGGCATCGCGACCTTCTGACCGATCATCGTCGACGCCAGCGAGCGGTCGGTCATGTCGACCGCGACGCGTTGACGCAGCTTGATCTTCGCGAAGTCCGACGCGTTCGCCTGGTAGGTCGACTCGGTCCACGAACCCGAGTCGGCGTAGTCGTAGAACATCTTCGGGACACGCCGTTTCGCCAGCAGGCGCAGGTCTTCGATGCAGGTGATGGGTTGAGGCAAGACAGACTCCGACGAGCGACTCCGGACATCGGGGTCGAAGCCCCGATTGTCGCTCAACACGCCTGACGGATCGGGCGGTCGACGCGTCGGATCGATCGCCCTTTCCAGGCGAGCCGCGGCGCTGCGACGACCCCCGTCGTGTGTGCAGTCGCAGCCGACGTCAAGGCAGGCGACCCTGGCGCACCCGGACGGCGCGGGCCTTGCCTCCCGCGGGATCGAAATCGCACTCGTAGGTCACCGGCTGAAAGCTGCCGGCCCCGTTCTCGAACTCCGCCTGGTCGCCGATGAAGGTGATCGTGCCCTGCGCGCGGTCACGCCATGCGAAGCGCGCGAAACGCGGGACAGCGGAGGTCTCGTCGCTCCAGCGCACGCGATGGCCGGCGAGATCTTCGATGTCGGCCTTGCACGCGGTCGCGGCGGCGCCAACGTGCCGGCTGCCGACGCGTCGCGCATCGGTCTCGCACGGCACCGTTGCCGCGGCGATCGGCTTCGCAACCTTCGGGGTGACGACGCGCTCGTCACGGGCGAAGCATCAGGCGCCTGCCACCGCGCGCGCGACGACACCGCCGCCGAACCACGCCGAACGCGCGTTCATCAGAGATGGACCGAGCGCATCCCCGCCTCGTCGTAACGCGTGCCGGCCGCGAAGCCGATCGGCGCCACGGATTCGATGCGGGCCAGGTCAGCGGCGTCGAGCACGACATCGACCGCGCCGACGTTCTCTTCCAGCCGCTTCCGCTGCGTGGTCCCGGGGATCGGCACGATGTGGTCGCCCTGCGCGAGCAGCCACGCCAGCGCGAGCTGTGCCGGGGTGCAGCCCTTCTCCATCGCGATCTCGCTGACCTTCGCGACGACATCGAGGTTCTTCTGGAAGTTCTCGCCCTTGAAGCGCGGGTTGTTGCGACGGAAGTCGCCGGCTTCGAGGTCATCGGGCGACTTGAAGCGTCCGGTGAGGAAGCCGCGACCCAGCGGGCTGTACGGCACGAACGCGATGCCGAACTTCTCGCACAGCGGCAGCAGCTCGTCCTCGGGATCGCGCGACCACAGCGAGTACTCCGTCTGCAGGGCATGGATCGCATGGACCTCGAGCGCGCGTTCCAGCGTCTCGGGCGCGGCCTCGGACATCCCGAGGAAGCGGACCTTGCCGGCCGCGACCAGCTCGCCCATCGCACCGATGGTGTCCTCGATCGGCACGTTCGGGTCGACGCGATGCTGGTAATAGACGTCGATGTGATCGACGTCCAATCGCGCCAATGATTCGTCGCAGGCCTTGCGCACGTAGTCGGGATGGCCGTTGATGCCGAGGCGTTCGCCGTTCGGGCCGCGCATGTTGCCGAACTTGGTGGCGATAACGACCTCGTCGCGTCGGCCCTTGATCGCCGCGCCGACCAGCTTCTCGTTGGTGAACGGTCCGTACATGTCGGCGGTGTCGAGGAAGCTGACCCCGAGGTCGAGCGCGCGATGGATCGTCGCGATGGCTTCGGTGGCGTTGCGGCTAGCGGCCGCGCCGTAGAACTCGGACATGCCCATGCAGCCGAGCCCGATGGCGGAGACGGCGGGCCCGTCGGTCCCGAGGATGCGTGTCTTCATTGCGATTCCTTGTGTTTGCGCTGAATTGTTCGTTGCAAAAAGAGGTCGGACGCCGCGTCGATCGCCGAGTTCTCGACTCGCTGCAATCGACAAGTTTGCCAACCCTCAACGACGTGTTAACGTCGAACGATGAATGCAATCGCAGACCTTCCGCTCGATGCCCGCGTGTTTCCCGACCGTCAGGCCGAAGTGGCAAAAGCCCTCCTGGCAATCCTTCCGGCGACCAGCGTGCTGTGGAAGCAGACCGACACGCGCCCCTACGAATGCGACGGGCTGTCGATGTTCCGCCAGCAGCCGATGGTCGTCGCGTTGCCCGAGACTGAAGAGCAGATCGCGGCCATCCTGCGGCTCTGTTCCAGCCTCGACGTGCCGGTGGTCGCGCGCGGAGCAGGTACCAGCCTGTCGGGTGGCTCGATGCCGCACGGCCAAGGCGTGTTGCTCGCGTGCGCCAAGCTCAACCGCATCGTCAAACTCGATCCACTGGCGCGGACCGCGGTCGTGCAACCGGGCGTCCGCAATCTCGCGATCTCCGAAGCCGCCGCCGCGCACGGCCTCTACTACGCGCCCGACCCGTCGTCGCAGATCGCCTGCAGCATCGGCGGCAACGTCGCGGAGAACTCGGGCGGCGTGCACTGCCTGAAGTACGGCCTCACCGTCCACAACGTGCTGCAGGTCCGCGGCCTCACGATGCGCGGCGAGGCGATCGTGTTCGGCTCCGAGGCACCCGACAGCCCGGGCCTCGACCTGCTCGCGCTGGTCATCGGCTCCGAGGGCATGCTCGCCGTCGTCACTGAGGTCACCGTCAGGCTGATCCCGAAGCCGCAGGCCGCGAAGCTGATCATGGCGTCGTTCGACGATGTAGAGACTGCCGGCGATGCGGTCGCCGCGATCATCTCGGCCGGCATCATCCCCGCGGGGCTGGAGATGATGGACCAGCAGGCCACGCGCATGGTCGAGCCGTTCGCGAAGGCCGGCTACGACCTCGACGCCGCGGCTATCCTGCTGTGCGAGTCCGACGGCACGGTCGACGAAGTGACGCACGAGATCGCGCACATGGAAGCGGTGCTCGCCGCGTCGGGTGCCAAGCGCCTGGTGGTCGCGCAAAACGAAACCGAGCGTCTCAAGTACTGGGCCGGTCGCAAGAACGCCTTCCCCGCCGCGGGCCGCGTGTCGCCCGACTACTACTGCATGGACGGCACCATCCCCAAGAAGCGCCTCGGCGAGATGCTGAAGGCGATCCAGGCGATGGAGATCACGTATCAACTGCGTTGCCCCAACGTATTCCATGCCGGCGACGGCAACCTGCATCCGCTGATCCTCTTCGATGCCAACGATGCCGATGAACTCCGACGCGCCGAGGACTTCGGCGCCGAGATCCTCGCGCTGTGCGTGACGCTGGGCGGCACCATCACCGGCGAGCACGGCGTCGGCATCGAGAAAATCAACCAGATGTGCCTGCAGTTCGAAGCGCCGGAGCTGGAACGCTTCCGCGGCGTGAAGCGAGCCTTCGACGAGGCCGGTCTGCTGAATCCGGACAAGGGCATCCCTTCGCTGCATCGCTGCGCCGAGTTCGGCCGCATGCACATTCACGGCGGCGCACTGCCGCATCCCGAGCTGCCGCGCTTCTGATGGCGAGCAACCTGCGGGAGAAGGCCGCCACTTCCAGCGCGTCGACCCTGTCCGACGGACTCGATGCGCTGATCGACGGCGTGAAGACGGCCGCTGCCGCCGGCACGCCGATCGCCATCCGCGGCGGTGTTACCAAGGCCTGGTACGGCCATCGCGTCGAAGGCGTGGCGCTCGACGTGCGCGGGCACAGCGGCATCGTCGACTACGAACCGAGCGAGCTGGTGCTGGTCGCGCGCGCCGGCACGCCGCTCCGCGAGGTCGAGGCACTGCTCACGGAGAATCGCCAGATGCTGGCCTTCGAACCGCCCCATTTCTCCCCGACCTCGGGATCGAGGCTGCCGCTGGCCGGCGACGATTCGATCTCGCGCGCGACGACGGCAGCAACGCGCGGCGCGACGCTGGGCGGCTGCGTCGCGACCGGACTGTCGGGGCCGCGCCGCATGGCCGCAGGATCGGTCCGCGACTTCGTCCTCGGCGTGCGCATGATCGACGGACGCGGCCAGCCGCTGGCCTTCGGCGGACAGGTCATGAAGAACGTGGCGGGCTACGACGTCAGCCGCGCAATGACGGGGTCGCTCGGCACGCTCGGCGTCCTCACCGAGATGTCGCTGAAGGTGCTTCCGCTACCTGCACAGACCGTCACGCTGTCGTTCACGCTCGATGAAGCAGCCGCCCTCCTCACGCTCAACCAGTGGGCCGGATTACCCATTGCGATCACCGCGAGCGCCTGGCGCTCAAAGGCCTCGGAGGGGGGTGGGTACGCAGCGCGTGGTGGCCGCCTCCTGGTGCGCCTCGAAGGCAGCGAAGCCGCCGTGCAGTCGGGCATCCGCCGCATCGGCGGACTCGACGTCGAGCCGTGGGAGGCCGAGGCCGCATGGGCCGGTATGCGCGAGCAGACCGATCACTTCTTCGCATCGCGTGCGGTCGATGCGCCCCTTTGGCGCATCGCGTTGCCGCCGACCGCGCCGCCGCTCGATGCGGACGCGCTCGGCTTCACGGATCAGTTGATCGAATGGGGCGGTGCGCTGCGCTGGATCGCGACGCATGCAGACGCGCCAACGATCCGCGACGCGGCGACCCGCCTCGGCGGTCACGCGACGTTGTGGCGCGCTTCCGAAGACATCAAGACGCTGCACGGCGTCTTCACGCCGTTATCGGTTCCGCTGCTGGCCATCCACCGACGCCTCAAGGCCGAGTTCGATCCCGCCCGCCTGTTCAATCGCGGACGCCTCTACCCCGACCTCTGAAACGCCCACACGACCGCATGGAAACCCACCTCGCCGACTTCATCCGCGGCACCGTCGACGGCAACGAGGCCGAAGCCATCCTGCGACGCTGCGTGCATTGCGGCTTCTGCACGGCGACCTGCCCGACCTATCAACTGCTCGGCGACGAACTCGACAGTCCGCGTGGCCGCATCTACCTGATCAAGGAAGTCCTCGAGGGCGCGCCGGCCACCGCCTCGACGCGACTCCATCTCGATCGCTGCCTGACCTGTCGCAACTGCGAGACGACCTGCCCGTCGGGCGTGGAATACGGCCGCCTCGTCGACATCGGTCGCCGGGTCGTCGAGGAGCGGGCGACCGAGCCGCGGCCCCTCGCGGAACGGCTCGAGCGCCTGGCGCTGCGCGAAGGGCTGACGCGCCGCTGGCTGTTCGACCCCGCGATGAAGATCGGCAGGAAGGTCCGACCGCTGCTGCCTGCCGCCCTCGCGACCAAGGTGCCGGGCACGAAACACGAGAAGCAGAAGACGCTCAAGCTCGACCGGCACGCGCGGAAGATGTTGATGCTCGCCGGTTGCGTGCAACCCGCGATGGCGCCGCAGATCAACGACGCGACTGTCCGCGTGCTCGATGCGATCGGCATCGAGACGATCGTCGCACGCAAGGTCGGCTGCTGTGGCGCGATCCGCCACCACCTCAGCGATCACGACGGCGCCTTGAAGGACGTGAAGCGGAACATCGATGCCTGGTGGCCGCATCTCGAAGCCGGCGCCGAGGGCATCGTGATGAACGCATCGGGCTGCGGCGCGATGCTGAAGGAATACGGCCATCTGCTGCGCAACGACCCCGACTACGCGGTCAAGGCTGAACGCATCAGCGCGCTGACGCTCGACGTGTCCGAGGTGCTCGCGCCCTTCACCGACTACCTGGTCGCGAAACTCGGTGCGCCGTCGACGCGTCGGGTCGCTTGGCATCCGCCGTGCACGCTGCAACATGGCCAGCAGATTCGTGGACCCGTCGAGGCCATGCTGACCGCGGCGGGCGTCGACGTGAAACTGTGTGCCGAGAGCCATCTGTGCTGCGGGTCGGCGGGTACCTACTCGGTCCTGCAACCCGAACTAGCGACGGCCTTGCGCGACCGCAAGCTCACCCAGCTCGCGGCTTTGCAGCCCGACGCGATCGTGTCGGCCAACATCGGTTGCATCACGCACCTGCAGAGCGGGACGCAGATGCCGGTCCTGCACTGGATCGAACTGATCGCGGGGGCGTTGCCGCGAGGTGGGCCGCGGCACGGGCTGTTCCCCGGGGAAGCGAAGCAGGCGCCCAGGGTCCACAAAGGCCCGGGGCCGAAGCCGATCCCGGATCCGCAACGGCCGTTGTAGACCGATCGCTTCATTCGTTCGATGACTGGCGGAATCGAGGTCTCGGACTAGCATCCATTCATGCAAGTCGCCACCGGTATCGTTGTTGCAGAAAAGCTGGCCGTCGAAGGCCTCGACGTTCCCGATGGTGCGACGGTTGTCGTTCTCGCGCGTGAGGCACGACGGGACGTTCATCTCTCGGCAGCAGACGAGGATCGGCTTCTCGAAGCGATTGCTGAGGCGGATCGGGGTGAAACGATCTCGGCCGAAGAACTCTTCGAGCGTCTCGACCGCGTCTCCTGAAGATGGCATTGCGCCTGCGCTTCACGAGGCGTGCAGCTTCCGAAACCGAGCGCATCGAACGCTGGCGGCGGGCCAACCGAACTTCAGCTCCGGATGCTTTCCGCGACGACCTGAAAGCGGCAATCGCGCTGCTCATCCGCAAGCCGGGTGTCGGCGTGCAGGTCACGAATAGCAGGCTGGATCTCGTTCGACGGATCCACGTGGGGCGTGTCCGTTACTTCGTCTACCACCGCAATCGGGCAGACGAATTGATCGTGCTCACCGCGTGGCATTCAAGTTGAGGTTCAAGTCCGGATCTGTAATCCTCGACTCGCAGTACGTCATGATGATGCCGTTCACCGCATTCGAGCCCAGATGATCGAAGCCATCGCCACCCTGCTGATCTACCAACTGATCGGCGAGACCCTGACTTTCTCGTTCGGCCTGCCGATTCCCGGCCCGGTGATCGGCATGGCGCTGCTGCTACTCACCCTTGCATTGCGACCCGCGCTGCTGGCGCGCATCAAAGCGACCGGCACCACGCTGCTCTCGCATCTGTCGCTGCTGTTCGTGCCGGCCGGCGTCGGCGTGATGGTGCACTTCGCCCGGCTGTCCGAAGAAGGCGTGGCGATCGTCGCGGCCGTCGTGGGCAGCACGCTGCTCGCGATCGCGGCGACCGCGGTCACCGCCGCGTTCCTGATCAACCGGACCGAGGCAGCGCGCGCCGCGGCCAGGTCGGACTGACCTCATGCATCCGGTCGTCGACACCTGGGTCTACCTGTCCGCGTCGCCGCTGCTATGGCTCACGCTGACGCTGGTTGCCTATCTCTTCGCGTTCATGCTGTATCGACGAAGCGGCCTGAATCCGCTGGTCAATCCTGTCGCCATCTCGGTATGCGTGCTACTGGTGATCCTGCTGGGCACGCACACGTCGTATCAAACCTACTTCGACGGCGCGCAGTTCGTGCATTTCCTGCTCGGCCCGGCCACGGTGGCGCTCGCGATCCCGCTCTACGAGCAGTGGGGCAAGCTCAGGAGCCACTGGGTCGCGCTGGTGATCGCGTTGCTGGTCGGCCTCGTCGTCGCGTCGGGCTCCGCCGTGCTGATCGCCCATGCGCTGGGCGCCTCGCCGCGCACGCTCGCGTCGCTGGTCCCCAAGTCCATCACCACGCCGGTCGCGATGAGCATCAGCGAGAAGCTCGGCGGCATCCCGTCGCTGACGGCGGTGTGCGTCGTCATCACGGGCATCGTCGGCTCCGCACTCGCGCGCTACGTCCTCAACGCGCTGCGCATCCCGTCACATGCGGTCCGCGGCTTCGCACTCGGCCTCTCGTCGCATGGCCAGGGCGTGGCTCGCGCGTTCCAGGTCAGCGAGGAGATGGGCGCCTTTGCCGGTCTCGCGATGGGACTCGCCGCGCTGGTGTCGTCGCTGCTGCTGCCGTTCTTCGGACACTGGTTGCTGGCCGTGCTGTCGTGACGGAGAAGACCTACGACGCCGTCATCATCGGCGGCGGCCACAACGGCCTCGTTTGCGCCTGCGACCTCGCGACAAAGGGATTGTCGGTGCGCATCCTCGAACGACGATCGATCGTCGGCGGTGCGGCGGTCACCGAGGAATTCCATCCCGGCTTTCGCAACTCGACCGCGAGCTACACCGTCGGGCTGCTGCATGCCGACGTGATCCGCGACCTGCGTCTGAAAGAGCATGGCCTGCGTATCGTGCAGCGGCCTTTCTCTAATTTCCTGCCGCTGGCCGAAGGTGACGGCTACCTGAAGGTCGGCGGCGGTCTCGAGGCGACGCAGCGCGAGGTCGCGAAGTTCTCGACCCGCGACGCGGCGCGACTGCCCGTCTATTACGCGATGCTCGAAGGCGTCGTCGCGCTGGTCCGTACGATGCTGACGAAGACGCCGCCCAATCTGGGGCTGCGCGACTTCGCGTCGATCGGCGACTGGTGGTCGGCCTGGGACCTCGGGCGTCGCATGCGGCGCATGGACCTGCCGCACAAGCGCGACCTGATGGACCTGTTCACGAAGAGCGCCGGCGACGTGCTCGATGCGTGGTTCGAGTCGGCGCCGATCAAGGCCGCGTTCGGCTTCGATTCGATAGTCGGCCACTACGCGAGTCCCTATGCGGCCGGCTCGGCCTACGTGCTGCTGCACCACGTCTTCGGCGAGGTCGACGGGCAGGCCGGCGTCTGGGGTCACGCGATCGGCGGCATGGGTTCGATCACGCAGGCGATGGCCCGCGAGGCCGAAGCACGCGGCGTCGAGCTGACCGTCGATGCAGCAGTGGCCCACGTCCTCGTCGAAGGCCCCGCGTCGAAGCGCCGCGCGAACGGCGTCGAACTCGAGGACGGCTCGCGCGTGATGGCGAAGCGCGTGGTCTCCAACGTCCATCCGCGATTGCTCTTCCTGTCGATGGTCGACGCCGGCGACCTGCCCGAGGACTTCGTCAGGCGCATCGCTGCCTACCGCAGCGGCTCCGGCACGCTGCGCATGAACGTCGCACTGTCGTCGCTGCCCGACTTCACGGCGCTGCCCGGTGCGCAGCATCAGCCACACCATGAAAGCGGCATCGTCATGGCGCCGTCGATCGACTATATGGAGCACGCATGGATGAACGCGCGTCGCGACGGCTGGGGCGCGCGGCCCATCGTCGAGATGCTGATCCCGTCCACGATCGACGACTCGCTCGCACCCGCGGGCATGCATGTCGCAAGTCTCTTCTGCCAGCACTTCGCGCCGAAGCTCGAGGCGACGTCGGCGAAAGACCGCTACGTCGACGGCTGGGCCGACCAGCGATCGCGAGAGGACGCCGCCGATCGCGTGATCGAGACTGTCTCGCGCTTCGCACCGGGCTTCGCCGCGACGGTCATCGCGCGGCAGATCCACACGCCGCTCGACCTTGAACGCAAGTTCGGTCTGGTCGGCGGCGACATCTTCCACGGCGCGTTGTCGCTCGACCAGTTGTTCTCGGCGCGACCGGTACTGGGCCACGCGGACTACCGCAGTCCGATCGCGGGCCTCTACCTGTGCGGCTCGGGCAACCATCCCGGCGGCGGCGTGACCGGCCTGCCAGGCCGCAACGCGGCGCGCGAGATCTTGCGGGACCGCTGATCCGATGGCGGCCATGCATAATCAGCGGCCGAAAAAAACGAAGGACGCCGGATGCAGCTGAACCTCGATCGCGTTCGTCGCCGCAAGGTCCGCTTCTGGGCAATCGTCGACTCGTCGGTCTCGTACACCCTGGCGTTGCCACCGCTCGCCGAGCACTTCATCTCGCTGCTCTATTACGCCAACGGCAAGATGGGCGGCGATCCGGTCGCCCCACCGATCACGTCGCTGCAGATGTTCTTTGTGTGCCTGAGCGGCACGCTGATCGCACTGTGGTGCATCGCCCGCTACCTCAAGCCCATCGGCCTGTTCGCACTGCTCGACGGCTGGGGCCGCGTATGGGTGTCGTTGCTGATCGTGTGGTTCGTGGCGGTCGAAAGCGCGCCACGCGTACTGCTGCTGTTCATCATCACGGAGATGCTCGGCGCCGTCGCGCAGCTGCACGAGGTCTATCGCCGCAAGCCGCCGAGGTCGTCCGCCGGGGCTGACTAGCCCTTCTGCAGATTCTCCAGCATCGCCCTGGCTGCGGCCGGCGCCCGCTCCTTCGCGCCGTTGATGAAGAAGACGAAGGCGTCCCGCTTCTGCTTCGGCAGCGGCTTCGCGACCGGTCCCAAGGCTTCGATCGTGTCCCCCGCCGCCAGGGCATGTGCGCGCGCCATCCAGGTCGCGATGTCCTTCGTCGAATAGCCGGTCACCACGTCGGCCTTCGCCCGCATCAGCCGCGCATAGACGAAGTCGGCCGTCACGTCACCGATCATCGGGTAGTCGTCGGAGTCGCTGCACACGATGGCGACGCCGTGCTTGCGGGCGAGGGCGACGAACGCTTCGCAGCGGAAGCTCTCGTGGCGCACGTCGAGGGCGTGACGCAACGTCAGCGCGCCGAGTCGCTTCGGCAGCCGCTCGACGAAAGCGGTGAAGTCCGCTTCGTCGAAACGCTTGGTCGGCATGAACTGCCACAGCAGCGGCCCGAGCTTCGGGCCGAGTGCCTCAAGGCCGCTGCCGACGAACAGGTCGATCGAGTCGCCGGCCTCGGCGAGGACGCGGCGATTGGTCGCGAAGCGCGAGGCCTTGACCGCGAACACGAAGTCGTCGGGCGTCTCGTCGCGCCAGCGCGCGAAGCTGCCGGCGCTTTGCGTCCGATAGTAGGTCGCGTTGACCTCGATCGCGGTGACCTGCGAGCTCGCGTAGCTCAACGCCTTCTTCTTCGGTACGTCCGCCGGGTAGAAGGTCTCGCGCCAGGGATCGTAGCTCCAGGCACCGATGCCGACACGAATGGAACCTGAAGCGCCCGCCTTGCTGGAAGTTCGCGTCGCCACGAAGTCTCCTGAACAGAAACACACGATGGGATGAAGTCCGATGCACGATGTGCCTCGACGGCCTTGCACGTTACCGTCGCCCCCGAGCAAGCTATCCGAGGTAGTCGATGTTTGAAGCACAATGCGAGTCTCGCCAGAGGCCTTCGTATCAACGCTCACGCACCGCTCACCCCACCCAATTTCCAGGAGACCCACCATGACATTCAGCCTCAGCAATACCGTTCGCAGCCTCGTGCTCGCCGCAGGCGCATTGACCCTCGCCGCCTGTTCGACGTTCATGCCCGGCAGCGGCAGCAACGACAAGATCACGCTCACGGGCGCGAACGAAGTGCCTGCCGTGGCCACCACCGCGAGCGGCACCGGCACCGTCGCCATCGCAGCCGATGGCAGCGTGACGGGTTCGATCACCGTGACCGGCATGGAGCCGACGATGGGTCACATCCATCAGGGCGCGCCAGGTGTGAACGGACCGGTGATCGTGCCCTTCACGCAAAGCGGCAACGTCTTCACCGCACCGGCCGGTGCCAAGCTGACCGAAGCGCAGATGGCTGCCTATCGCGCGGGCAACCTGTACGTCAACGTGCACAGCGCCGCGAACCCGGCCGGCCAGATCCGCGCCCAGCTGAAGCCCGCCGCCTGACGAAGGCGGCCCGACCGGCCGATGCGCAGCACGACGCGCATCGGTCACCGATGAGGGAGTGACCCGACCATGCAATGGGACGACGGACGGCAGAGCGAGAACGTCGAGGACGTGCGCGGTTCGAGCGGCGGCGGCGGCTTGCCTTTCGGTGGCCGCAGCCTCGGCATCGGGGCCGTCGTGGTGGCCTTGCTCGGCTCCTACTTCTTCGGCGTGGACCCGAGCGTCATCCTGGGTCTGTTGAGTGGTGGAGGCGGCGGAAGTGGCGGAGGCCAGGTCCAGCAACAGGCGCCGCGTGACGCGAAGCCGATTCCCGCCGAGGACCAGAAGGCGCGCTTCGCATCGCGTGTGCTGCTCGACACCGAAGAGACCTGGACCCAGATCTTCGCGCAGAACAACGGCACTTATCGCAAACCCAAGCTCGATCTCTTCAGCGGTTCTTATCCCACGGCCTGTGGCCAGGGCCAGGCGGCCGCCGGTCCGTTCTACTGCCCGGGCGACGAGAAGGTCTACATCGACCTCGACTTCTTCAAGCTGCTCGAGCAGCGCTTCAAGGCGCCCGGCGACTTCGCCCAGGCTTACGTCATCGCGCACGAGGTCGGTCATCACGTCCAGAAGCTGATCGGCGTGACGGACAAGACCGATGCCATGCGCCGCCGTATGTCCGAGACCGACTACAACAAGGTTTCGGTGCGCGTCGAACTGCAGGCCGACTGCTTCGCAGGCGTGTGGGGCCATCGCCTCGCGGCGGGCCAGAGTCCGCTCAAGCTCGACCCGGGCGACGTCGACGAAGCCTTGCGGGCGGCCACCGCGATCGGCGACGACACCCTGCAGAAGCAGGCACGCGGTTCGGTCGTGCCGGACAGCTTCACGCACGGCACGTCCGCGCAGCGCGTGACCTGGTTCAAGCGTGGCATGGACTCCGGCGACATCCGCCAGTGCGACACCTTCAAGGCTGGTGCGCCCTGAGCAGGTACCGCTATTCAAGATTGCCCCAGCCGGCAGAACGCGGATATGTTTATCTGCGAGTAACTGCGGGCTAAGCAGCGTATGACATCAGCGCGCCCAACACGACGCCGTCTTGCGATCAAACTGCCTTTACTCGCACTCGGAGGACTGGCGATCACGCGGAGGGCGGTCAGTGCCCTGGTTGATCAGCATGCGCTCGTGATCGGCAACAACGACTATCAGCACGGACCCCGACTGATCAATGCGGTCAACGATGCCAAGCTGATCGACCGAACGCTCAAGACTCTGGGAATGATGAGCACGCTGTCGCTGGATCAGACTGCGTTGCAACTGGACAGCACGATCGAGGCTTTCATCAGGCGGATGCGCACCTCGCCACCTGCCATCGTGTGGTTCTTTTACTCGGGACATGGCGCTTCGATCGAAGGCCGCGATCTGCTGCTCGGCACCGACGCCGAATTCGGCACGCCGGATCAACTGGTACGTGGTGGCTACCCGTTGTCCGCTTTGCGAGCGTCACTGGAACAGGTCCGGCCATCGGCCGCGGTTGTCGTTGTGGATGCCTGTCGCGACAATCCTTTCGTTGCCACCCGCGGCGCAGGAAGGCCGGCCGCCGGCCTCATCCTCAGGGAGTGGGCCGGCACGCTGACGGCCTATTCGACAGCGCCTTACACACGCGCTCTCGACTGGCCCGATCGACCCAACGGACCTTACGCACAGGCATTGAGCGCTGCATTGCTCGATCGTCGACCACACAGTATCGAAAGCATTTTCATGGCTGTCTCGGATTTGGTCTATCAACGCACCGACCAACGACAGAAGCCTGGCTATTACTCGGAATTGCGACGATCGATCGTTCTGGCCGAGGGCCGAGCCTCGCTTCTAACTGGATCACCGGCGGACGGGACGTCCTTGCTTGCGTCGCGTACGGAAAAGTCTGCGCAGTCGACCAGCCGGTCCGCGTCGCGTCGCCTCTATCGACCCGATCTGAAATTGGACGAGCGCTACCTCGGGGTTCGCAACGAAGAATGGATGGATCTCATCACCCGTATCGAATCAGCGGCAGCGAGTGTCGACCGCATCGAAGCGGCCCGCGTGGTCGCGCAGGCACCACGCCCCAACTCGTCCGATTTCGATCGATCTCTTGCCGGCCTTGTGCTGGCGACTGGCCGCTTAGTGAACAACGATCGCGCGAAGGCCGCACGCTTCCTAGAGATTCCGGCCTTACATGGCTACGTTCCTGCCCAGATCTTGCTAGGCGAGCTGCAATACGAACGTCAGGCCTATGACCAGAGCTTCAGATGGTTGAGTGAAGCATCGCTTACCGGGCTACCGCGTCCGCTGCTCTCGCTCGCACAATTGAGCTTCGAAGGGCGCGGTACACCGCAGGATACAAACATGGGCATCCAGCGAATGAAAGAAGTCATGAAAGGCATGGTCGGAATTCCCGACGCAGGTGATCATCCATGAGCGTGGCCCATGTCTAGGCGCTTCATCGAACACTGCGCAGCGTTGTTCGAAAAGCGTTCGCTGCTGGTTCTGTTCACCTTGATGCTGCTTTCAGGATTGACTCTCGGACTAGTTCCGGTCGCTTATGTCTATCTGGTGAAACGTGTCCAGCAGCTGGAGCCGATCGGTCCATCACTCGCCAGTCGGGGCGTTGCAACGTCAGCGAACGCTGGTCGGTGCAATCAGGTGTTGATCCGTTTTTCAAGCACGGCGTCGATCGGATCGATCGGACGGCTCATGGATCGGCTCGACGCATCGATCGCCTTCGGCCCGGACCAGGATGGCGCGTTCGAGCTGACCGTCCCGAGCGCGCAAGCAATTGCGATCGTTTCCAATCTCAACGCGTCGGACCTGGTGGTGGCGGCGAGCCTGCGACCGTCGTGTCGATGAGTGAGGGACCACCAGTGGCTGCACCGGTGGGTGCGATTAAAGGTCGATGGGCGACGATCGCTGCGGACGTGGCAGCCGGCTTGCTGACCGCACTGGTCTTCTACGCCGAATACGCTAGTCTTGGCTCCTACCTTGGAGAACAGTTGCCGGGCGCGACGAGCGCTGCACAGGGGGCCCTGGCGGTACTCGGTGCCGTCATCGTGGCTGCATTGCTTTCGATCGCGCAGAAGCGGTCGATTCTGTCGGGACCGCGTGCCGCATCACTCGCGGTACTAGTCGGCGGCATCGCCATAGCATTACGTGCCAATACCAATCCGATCCTTGCGCAGGATGTCGCGGCGGTTGCGCTATCGAGCATGTTGGTCATCGCGGGGCTCATGCAGTGCCTCGGACGAACGCGCTGGGTGCGGACTGGCATCGGTGCGTTGCCGACTCCGGTCCGCAAGGGATTCATGTTCGCCACCGCCATTGCCATCGTTACCGGCTTGTCGTCGCGGCAACTTAATGCATGCCTACAATTCGATCCGATACCAACGGTGACCTGCCCCCTACCGCCGTACCAATCATTGGGATGAAGTCCGGGTTGTAAGGTTAGTGGTTGTCGTTGCGGTCGTGTTGGATTGCGTCGTCGGCGAGCCGGCGGCGCAGCTCGGCGAACCGTGCCGGCGGGATGCGGC
>JANXTA010000121.1 GCA_025356395.1 Betaproteobacteria bacterium | reverse complement strand
TCGATCAGCAACTTGCGTCCTTCATAAGTCGTTCTGGCATTCTTGTGGCTGTTCATCCGGTTGGTCTCCTGAGGTTGCTGGGGCGTCGACAACTCCAGTCTCCCAGAACCTTCCGGATGAACAACCTATTGCAACATCACAACTAGCGATGCTGTCCCGACACCACCTCGAAGCGATACAGGCGGCACTCGATCGCCCCGTTGAACAGCACGACCCGCCGATCTGGCGACAGCCTGAGCTTCTTCTGCAGATTCATGTCCGACGTCAGGATGTGGCAGGTCCAGCCGGCGAAGCGCTGCTTGAGCATGTTGCCGAACTCACCGAAGAACGTCGTCAGCTCGTCCTCGTCGGGCTGCGGGCCACGGTCGCCGCGCTCGCCGCGGATCGCGAGGCGTTCGCCGTAGGGCGGGTTCGCGATCACGATGCCGTGCCCGGCCTGCGGCTTCACCTGCCGCGCATCGATCTGCTTGGGCACCATCGCCAATGCGACCTCGGCCGGGATGCCGGCACTTTCGAGGTTGCCGCGCGTGATGGCGACCGCATCGCCGGACACGTCGCTGCCGTGGATCAACGCGACCGCGGCCAGGTCCGCATCGGTCGGCTCCGACGCCGCGTCATTGCGCAGCCGCTCCCATGCATCGCCGTCGAAGTTCTTCAGGCGTTCGAAGCCGAAGAAGCGCGTCTCGCCTGGTGCGATCTTCAGTGCGGTCTGCGCGGCCTCGACGAGGAAGCTGCCGCTGCCGCACATCGGATCGAGCAACGCCATGCCCGGCTTCCATCCAGCGAGTCGCAGGATGCCGGCCGCGAGGTTCTCGCGCAGTGGTGCGTCGCCGGTCTCGGTGCGCCAGCCGCGCTTGAACAACGGCTCGCCCGAGGTGTCGAGGTACAGCGTGCAGGTGTTCGCGTCGAGGTAGGCGAACACGCGCACGTCGGGTCGATGGGTATCGACGCTCGGCCGTTCGCCGACCGCTTCGCGGAAGCGGTCGCAGATGCCGTCCTTGATCCGCAGCGTGACGAACTCGAGGCTCTTCAGCCCGCTCTTGTTCTTGCCGCTGCCCGCGGTGGTGTCCACCCGCAAGGTCTGCGAGGCGTCAAACCAGCGGGTCCAGTCCTGCGCCAGCGCGAGGCGATGGATGTCGTCCTCGGTCTTGTAGCGACCCTGCACGATGCGCACCAGCACGCGGCTGGCAAGCCGCGAGTGCAGGTTGATGCGCCAGGTGTCGGGCCAGGTCGCGCTGAAGTGCACGCCGCCCGCGGTAACGTGCGCGGGCGCGATGCCGATCTCCTTCAGCTCCTCGACCAGTGCCTCTTCGAGGCCGCGCGGGCAGGGCGCGAAGCAGAGGGACGTCGGCGCCGCATCGGGAGAGCCACTCATCGGTCGGCAATCAAAACGGCTTGACGATGACGAGGATCACGATCGCGGCCAGCAACAGCACGGCCGACTCGTTGAACACGCGAAAGAACTTGTCGGACCGCCGGTTGACGCCGCGCTCGAACTTCCGCAGCAGCGTGAAGCACGCGCGGTGGTAGCCGAGCACCAGCAGCACCAGGAAAAGCTTGGCGTGCATCCAGCCGTTGCCCGGTCCGCGCAGGCCGACGCCGTAACCGACGAAGAGCCACAGCCCGAACAGCACGGCGGGGATGGCGAGGATGGTCGTGAAGCGCAGCAGCTTCCTGGCCATCAGCAGCAGGCGCGCGTGCGCGTGCGGCTCGGTCTCGAGGGCGAGGTTGACGAAGATGCGCGGCAGGTAGAACAGCCCGGCGAACCAGGAGATCACGAAGATCAGGTGCAGCGATTTGACCCAGAGCATCGATGGTCCGCGGGGTGGTGAGGCGTTGCGACGAAGACGATCAGGTCGAGCCAGCCTGCCGGGCCGCTCCGCTGGCAGCCAGCACGCTGTTCAGCGTGCGCTCCAGCATGGCGAGATCGTAGGGCTTCGCGAGTATGCCGACGCCCGGACCGAAGCTCTGCTTGCCGAGGTCCGCGCCGTAGCCCGATGCCACCACGACGGCCTGCGTCGGATCGGCGAGCCGCGCGCGCTTGAGCAACTCGATGCCGTTGATGCCCGGCAGGCTGATGTCGGTGAAGATCACGTCGTAGCGATGGGTCGCGAGGGCCTCGAGCGCCGCTTCGGCGCTCTCGACGGCCACGACGTCGAAGCCGACCTCGTTGATGAACTCGATCGTCGTCTCCCGGACTTCTTCGCTGTCCTCGACGAGCAGCACGCGTCGTTTCGCGGGACTGGCCGTGACCTCGGCAACGGGGGGGCTGGTGGGCACGACGCTCTCTTTCGCAAGGGGTGCTTCGGGGGCGGGTGCGGGGGTGGGTCCCGCAGGGTCGTCTAGCAACTGACGCAGCTTGCGAGCCAGTTCCTCGCGAGCATAAGGCTTGCTGATCAGGTTGACGCCGGCCTGCAGGCGATCACGATGCACGATCGCATCGCGCGTGAAGCCCGAGGTGAACAGCACGCGCAGTTGCGGCAGCAGCAGATGCGCCTGGCGGACCATCTCGGTGCTCGGGACCGGTCCAGGCATGATGACGTCGGTGAACAGCAGGTCGATCGGCACGCCGCCCTGCACGATCGTCAGGGCGCTCTGCCCGTCCGACGCGCGCAGCACGCGATAGCCGAGCTCGGTCAGCGTGTCGACGACCGTGACGCGGACGGCCTCGTCGTCCTCGACCACCAGGATGGTCTCGCCGTTGCCGCGCGCGGGCGCCGACAACGGGGCCTTGGAAAGGTCGCTGAGCGGGTCTTCGCAACGCGGCAGGTACAGGCGCATCGTCGTGCCCTGTCCGACCTCGCTGTATAGCGAGACGTGGCCGTCGCTTTGCTTCATGAAGCCGTAGACCATCGACAGCCCGAGGCCCGTGCCTTCGCCTTCGGCCTTGGTCGTGAAGAAGGGCTCGAACGCCCTGCGCTGCACGTCCGGCGACATGCCGGAGCCGGTGTCGGAGATGGCGAGCGTGACGAAGTCACCGGGGTTCAGGCCCTCGTCGCGACCCG
Organism: Betaproteobacteria bacterium; assembly: GCA_025356395.1. GTDB lineage: Bacteria > Pseudomonadota > Gammaproteobacteria > Burkholderiales > Burkholderiaceae_D > CAHJXF01. Next base: position 18,271 of record JANXTA010000121.1, on the reverse strand, counting down.
CACGCATCTCGTCGACGACCGCGTTCTGCAGCTCCATGGTCAGGTTGCCGCTGTGGTTCATCGCATCGCGCGCGTTGATCGCGACGTTGAGGATGACGTTCTCGAGGCGCGTGACGTCGACCAGCGTGTTCCACAGGTCATCGGCGACATGAGTGCGCACGTCGATCGACTCGCCGAGCGCGCGATGCAGCAGGTCTTCCATGCGGTGCAGGACCTGGCCGAGGTTGACGACGACCGGTTCGAGCGGCTGGCGCCGACCGAACGCCAGCAGTTGCGACGATAGCTTGGCGCCGCGGTCGACGCCGTCGAGCGCGGCGTCGATGCGATGGGTGAACTTGGTGTCGCCCGCGAAGTTGCGCTGCATCAGCTGCAGGTTGCCGCGGATGATCTGCAGCACGTTGTTGAAGTCGTGTGCGACGCCGCCGGTGAGCTTGCCCACGGCTTCGAGACGCTGCGCGCGATGCAGAGCGGCCTCGGCGTTGCGCCGCTCGCTCTCGCTGCGTTCGAGGGCGCGTGTCCGTTCGGCCACCATCTCCTCGAGCCGCGTGCGATAGGCGTGCAGTTCGTCCTGCGTGGCCTTGGCCATCGTGACGTCGTTGCCCTGCATGAAGACGCCGATGACCTTGCCGGCCCCGTCGACGATCTGCTGGATCACGACGTCGACGTAGATCGTGTGCGTGCCGTAATCACCGTCAGGCACGCGCAGCGCGAGGCCGTGTTCGATGATCGGCACACCGCTCTTGTACACCGCATCGAGCAGCTTGATCGGGACCGGCGGTTCGCGGCGATGCGCGCCGCCGTAGCGACGGTCGCGCAGGTCTTCCTCCCCGACCATCTTCAGGTAGGCGGGGTTGGCAAGCTCGACGACGTGCTCGGGCTCGCGCATGAAGACCGTGAACGACAGCGACTGGTCGAACAGTCGCAACAGGCGCAGCCGTTCGCTCTCGAGCGAACGGTTCTCGGACTGGAACGACTCGGCCCGCCGCAACAGGTCGTCGTGGCCGAGGGCATCGAAGCCGTCGTCCTGCAGCGGGGCCAGAGGGGAACTGTCTGCACGCTGGGCGCTGGCGCGCACGGCTTCGCGCAGCAGGTCGCGGAGGTCCGAGAGGTTCTGCGGATGCTGCAGGACCAGCGAGACGCCGCTCGCTGGGTCGTGCAGCGGGTAGTGCGTGGCACTCCAGATGCTGTCGCGATAACCCGCGCCCTCGATCGTCTGCAGCGGGATCGAGTAGCGGAAGAACGGGACCGGCTCTGCGCGCCCCGTCGAGAAGACGCGGTCGATGGCCTGCTTGAGAACAGCCGAGTCGTTGGGCAGCGAACCGTCTGGGTCGGCTGGGAACGCGGCGAACAGGTTGTGCCCCACCACCTGCTCGCGCGTGTGGTTGGTGAGCCGCAGGAACGCCTCGTTCGCCTCGACCACGTCGTACGTCGGGCCGACCACGACGTAGGCATTGGGTGCGGCCTGGAACAGCGCTTCGAAGTCGATGTGCGGTTTCATTGACGGACCGATTCGGTCGTGGACCTGCATTTTCAAACGGCGAATTGTAGCGATTCGACGACGCGCCCTCGTCCCGCAAGAACGCGATGACGGGGTGTTTCAGCGGCGGATCTCGCCATGCCCGAAGACGACGTATTTCAGGCTGGTCAATCCTTCGAGCCCCACCGGGCCGCGCGCGTGCAGCTTGTCGTTCGAGATGCCGATCTCGGCACCAAGGCCGAACTCGAAGCCGTCGGCGAAGCGCGTCGACGCGTTGACCATGACCGAGGCCGAATCAACCTCGCGCAGGAAGCGCAGCGCGTGCGCGTAGTGCTCGGTGACGATGCTGTCGGTGTGCTTGGAGCCGTGCGCGTTGATGTGGTCGATCGCCGCTTCGAGGTCGTCGACGATCCGGATGGCCACGATCGGCGCGAGCCATTCGATGTCGAAGTCCCCGGCCTCGGCCGCGACCGACCCGATGCCGGCCTTGGCGAGCAGCGCGCGGCTTTCGGTGCAGGCCCGCATCTCGACGCCCTTGTCGGCATAGACGCGGCCGATGCGCGGCAGGAAGGTCGCGGCGATCGGGCGCGCGACGAGCAGCGTCTCCATCGTGTTGCAGGTGCCGTAGCGCTGCGTCTTCGCGTTGTCGGCGATGCGCACGGCCTGCTCGAGGTCGGCGCCGTCGTCGACGTACACGTGGCACAGCCCGTCGAGGTGCTTGATCATCGGCACGCGCGACTCGCGCATCAGGCGTTCGATCAAGCCCTTGCCGCCGCGCGGCACGATCACGTCGATGTACTCGGGCATCGTGATCATCGCGCCGACCGCGGCGCGATCGGTGCTGTCGATCACCTGCACGACATCGGCGGGCAGGCCGGCCGAGCGCAGCCCTTCGTGAATCAGCGCGGCGAGCGCGCCGTTGCAGCGGATCGCCTCGGCGCCGCCGCGCAGGATCGCGGCGTTGCCCGCCTTGATCGTCAGTCCGGCCGCGTCCACGGTCACGTTGGGCCTGGCCTCATAAATGATGCCGATGACGCCCAGGGGCACGCGCATGCGGCCGACCTGGATGCCAGACGGCTGATAGCGCAAGTCGCTGATCTCGCCGATCGGATCAGGCAACGCGACGATCTGTTCGAGCCCTGCGGCCATGCCCTCGATGGTCGCGTCGCCCAGCGCGAGGCGGTCGAGCATCACGGCATCGAGGCCCGCGGCGCGCGCGGCTTCGAGGTCGGCCGCGTTGGCGGCCTTCAGCACCGCGGCGTCGCGCCGGATCGCGGCCGCGATCACGAGCAGTGCCTGGTTCTTGCAGGCCGTGTCGGCCTTCGCGATGGCGCGCGACGCGGCACGCGCGGCGACGCCGATGTGCAGCATGCGGGACTGCAGGTCGCTCGCGTTCATGCCGCTGTTCCCCGGCCGGCGATCAGCAGGCCGAGCCGCGACAGTTCGGTCCACGCATCGCCCATCGGCTGACTACCGATGCTGCGCAGGCCCTTCACGATGCGATCGATCTCGGCGCAGCGGGCGAGCGCATCGCGCAGGACCGGCAGCGAGAGGCGCCGCATCGCGCCTTCGAAGACACGTTCACGGGCACCCCATACGCGCAGGCTGCGCAGCAGCGTCGACAGCGGCTGTCCGTTGGCGACCCCGAGCTTGGCGCGGAACAACGCGCGGACCTCTTCGGTGACGGCCCAGTGGACCAGCACCGGTGATTCGCCTTCGCCACGCAGGCCCTCGACCATGCGTGCCACACGCGCGGCATCGCCGGCCAGCATCGCCTCGCCGAGCTTGAAGACGTCGTAGCGGGCGACGTCGAGCACCGCGTCGCGCACGTCTTCGAAACGCAGCAGGCCGATCGGGTACAGCAGCCCGAGCTTCTGCACTTCCTGGTGCGCCGCGAGCAGGTTGCCCTCGACGCGATCGGCCAGGAAGGCGAGCGAATCGCCGTCGGCGCTCTGCCCCTGAGCGGCGAGGCGGTCCGCGATCCAGGCGGGCAGCCGCGTGCGATCGACGACGGGCGCTTCAATGGTCACGCCCACGCCATCCAGCGCGCTGAACCAGGCCGATTTCTTCTGGTCGCCGTCGAGCCGCGGCAACGTGATCAGCGTGATGGTGTCGCCCTCGGTGACGGTCTTCGCGTAGGCCTGCAACGCGGCCGAGCCGTCCTTGCCCGGCTTGCCGCCGGGGATGCGCAGTTCGATCAACTTGCGTTCGCCGAACAGCGACAGGCTCTGGCCGCTTTCGACCAGGCGGTTCCACTTGAAGTAGCGATCGACCTGCAGCACGTCACGCTCGTTGAAGTCCGCCTTGCGAGCCGCCGCGCGAATCCGGTCCGATGCCTCGATGGCGAGCAGGTGCTCGTCGCCGTGCACGAGATACAGCGGCGCGAGCCGCTTCGCCAAGTGCGCCGAGAGGGCGTCGAGCCGAACCTGCATCAGGACAGGCCGGCGTCCGGCTTGACCGCCGCGAGCCGCCGCAGCAACTGCTGCACGAGGTCGGACTGCATGTCGCGATAGAGCAGGTTCTCTTCGGCCTGCTTCGCGAGGATGGTGTTGTTGTCGACGGAGATGTCACGCTTAAGCGTGATGCGGGTCGGGGCGATGAAGTCGCGGCCCTTGCCGTCGTCGACCCGGAAGACGAAGACGTAGTAGAGCGTGTACTGGCGGACCTGCCCGGTGGCGTCGAGGCTGAGGATTTCCTTCTCGCGCGACTCGCTGATGACCTGCAGCTTGGCTTCGGCCTTCGTCGCGTCTTCGACCAGCTGGGTCGATGTGCCGCTGCGGATATAACGCCTGAACTCGGTCCCGAGCGGCGACGCATCGGAGAAGCCGACCCAGAGGGTGCGGAACGGGAGTTCGGTGGAGCCACGCAGCTGGAAGCCGCAGGCGACGATCAGGGTGGCGATGGCGAATGCCGTCGCCGCCCTGATCGTCGTCCCCGCGAAGGCGGGGACCCAGTGTCGTATCGTTTTCATAGGTCTGCCACCACGTTCACGAGTCGTCCCGGCACCACGACGATCTTCTTCGGCGTCGTCGTGACGAACCTCTTCACCGCTTCATCGGCCAACGCCAGCGCCTCGATCATCGCGCGATCGGCGTCGGCGGGGACGCGGATCGTGCTGCGCAGCTTGCCGTTGACCTGCACCACCAGCTCGATCTCGTCGCGCTTCAGCGCCGCCTCGTCGACCAGCGGCCACGGCGCATCGATCAGCGGGCCGTGGAGTGGCGCGTAACCCAGCTCCTTCCACAGCGCGTGCGTGATGTGCGGCGTGACCGGGTACAGCACGCGCAGCACGATGCCGAAGCTTTCGGTGACCGTTGTCGTGGACGCATCGCTCGCCGTCTCGAGCGTGTTGAGCATCTTCATACAGGCTGACACAACGGTGTTGTACTGCACCCGCTCGTAGTCGAACTGCGCCTGGCGCAAGGTCGAATGGATCTCGAAGCGCAAGACCTTGTCGGCGGTGGTGGCGGTCGACGCGACGCCCTGCGGTGCGATGCGGCCGGCGCGCTGCGCGCCCAGTGCCGAGGTCCACAGGCGGTTGAGAAAGCGCGAGACGCCCTGCGCACCGCTGTCGGACCACGAGGCGCTCTGCTCGGGCGGACCGGCGAACATCGAGAAGGCCCGAGCGGTATCGGCGCCGAAGCGCTCGATGAAGGCACGCGGCTCGACGACGTTGTTCTTCGACTTCGACATCTTCTCGTTGCCGCCGAGCATGACGGGCAAGCCGTCTTCGCGCGCCGTCGCACCGACAGGCTTGCCACGATCGTCGGTCTTCACATCCACTTCGGTCGGATAGAACCAGCGGGTTCGCCCGCTGGCTTCTTCGCGGTAGTAGCACTCGTTGGTCAGCATGCCCTGCGTGAACAGCTTGGTGAACGGCTCGCCGAATTTCACGAGGCCCATGTCACGCATCACCTTGGTCCAGAAGCGCGCATAGAGCAGGTGCAGGATCGCGTGCTCAATGCCGCCGATGTACTGGTCCATCGGCATCCAGTACTCGCTGCGCGCATCGAGCATCGACGCGCTGGAATCGGGCGAGCAGTAACGCATGTAGTACCAGGCCGAATCGACGAAGGTATCCATCGTGTCTGTCTCGCGCTGCGACGGTTTGCCGCAGGTCGGGCAGACGCACGCGAGGAACGCGGCGCTCTTCTTCAGCGGATTGCCGCTGCCGTCGGGGACCAGATCCTCGGGCAGCACGACGGGCAGGTCGGCCTCGGGCACGGGCACCGGTCCGTGGTCGGGGCAATGGATGATCGGAATCGGCGTGCCCCAGTAGCGCTGGCGGCTGATGCCCCAGTCGCGCAGGCGCCAGGTCGTGGTCTTCTCGCCGAGGCCCTTGGCCGCGAGGTCGCCCGCGATGGCGTCGACCGCGGTCGCGAAGTCCATGCCGTCGTAGACGCCGGAGTGCACGCACACGCCGTACTCGGTGAACTCGGGATGCCATTCGGACCAGGCGGACTCGTCGGGTGCAGGCAGCACGGTGACCGTGGCGTCGGGTGCGATGGCGATGGCCGGTGACGGCTCGACGGTGGCTTCCGCTGCGGCCTCGGCGTCCTTCAGGTGCCACGACGCCGGGACGATCACCGGCTTGATCGGCAGGCCGTACTTCTTCGCGAAGACGAAGTCGCGTTCGTCGTGTGCAGGCACACCCATCACGGCGCCTTCGCCGTAGGTCATCAGCACGTAGTTGCCGATCCACACCGGTACCAGTTCGCCGGTGAGCGGATGGGTCACGTGGAAGTGCGTGGTCATGCCCTTCTTTTCCATCGCGGCCATGTCGGCTTCGGCGACGCCACCCTGGGCACACTCGGCGATGAAGGCCTGCAGCGACGGCTGGTCCTTCGCGAGGAAGGTGGCGAGCGGATGCTCGGCCGCGATCGCGACGAAGGACACGCCCAGCAGCGTGTCGGCGCGGGTGGTGAAGACGTCGAGCTTGCCTTGCATCGGCAACGCTCCCTCCCCTTGAAGGGGAGGATGAGAGGTGATGATCTCGCCGCCGAAGGCGGCGAGATCATAAGGAAAGGAGACCGTCACCCCTTCGCTGCGCCCGATCCAATTCCTCTGCATGATCTTGACGCGCTCCGGCCAGCCGAGGTCGTCGAGCGAGGTCAGCAGCTCGTCCGCGTAGTCGGTGATCCGCAGGTAGTACATCGGGATCTCGCGCTTCTCGACCACTGCGCCCGAGCGCCAGCCGCGGCCGTCGATCACCTGCTCGTTGGCGAGCACCGTCTGGTCGACCGGATCCCAGTTGACCTTGCCGGTCTTGCGATACGCGATGCCCTTCTCGAGCATCTTGAGGAACAGCCACTGGTTCCACCGGTAATAGTCGGGCTTGCAGGTCGTGACCTCGCGCGACCAGTCGATCGCGAGACCGATCGCCGCGAACTGCTCCTTCATCGTGGCGATGTTGTCGTAGGTCCACTGCGCAGGTGGCACCTTGTGGTCGATCGCGGCGTTCTCAGCGGGCATGCCGAACGCGTCCCAGCCCATCGGCATCAAGACGTTGTAGCCCGACATGCGCAGGTAGCGCGCGAGCACGTCGTTGATCGTGTAGTTGCGCACGTGGCCCATGTGCAGCTTGCCCGACGGGTAGGGCAGCATCGAGCATGCGTAGAACTTGCCCTTCGGGAAGCGCGGGTCGTTCTCGACCATGTGCCACACCGCGCCGGCGTCCCATTCGGCGCGCGCAGCGGCTTCGACGGCTTGATGATCGTAGACAGGCAGCGTGGCGTCGGACATGGCGGACAGGTAGGGCGCCGGGGTCGGCGCAATGGCATAGCGGGATGGGCCGGCGGCGATGCCCTCAAGACGACGGGGCCGTAGCGGACTGCGATTATAGCGACGGGGGTTGGCGCGTCGGCGTCGATAGCGAAGCGATCACGTCTTGTGAATGAAAATCATTCGTGTTTAAATCGACGTCGAAAGTTGTTCAACCACGGCACAGCAAGCGCCTTCACCGGGGTTCTCCTGACCATGATTTCTTTCGAGTTCGTCGGGTGCCCCGACATCGCTCCCTTCCCTTCCGACGCGGACGTTCGCCGGATCAGCGTCATCAGCAGCGACGCACTGCTGGCCCACGGCAAGCTGATCCACATCCAGCATCGCGGCGAGTTGTATTCACTGCGCGAGACACGGCTGGGGAAGCTGATCCTGACGAAGTAGGCCAGCGTCGGTTCAGCGCAGCACGCGTGTCGTCGGCAGCCCGCGCATCGCCTTGTCGAACGTGGCCGCGAACTGGCATCCAACCGACGCGTGCTTCGCGGCGATCAGACAGTCGACGAAGTCCGCAGGACCGCTTTGGAACTGCGACCAGGCCGTGAGAAGAACGTCGCGATCGACGATGTCGTAAGCCCCGTTTTTCAGCACGGCACCGAGGGCCGTGGCGATCTGCGCGCGGCCATAGCCGTAGGTCGATCCGAGGAACCACTCGATCTCGGCCGGTACGACGTGCCCGACATGCAGGTGCTTGCCGTTCTTCACCTGGTCGGCGGCGAAGCGCCGCGCCGTCACGACATTCGACGAACCGTCGTCGATCAGGATGCGCAACAAGACGCTGGTATCAAGTCCGATCACTTCTTGCTCCGCTCGAAACGAGCGGGCCCGCGCCGACGGATCGTCGCCTTGATCTCGGCTTTTGACACGCTGCTGCGGGATGGCGGCCGCAACAGATCGGAAATCGCAAGCGGGTCGGTCGACCCCACGCGCGCGCAAATTCTACGGTCGGGCTGCAGGCTGAAGTCCAGACGACTGCCGGCGACCAGGCCGAGGTCGTCCCGGAGTGCTTTCGGCAGGGTCAACTGGCCCTTGCTGGTGAGAGTCGCTTCCATCGCTGCCCTTTCGTCGTGCAGTTCGTAAGAAATGCATGGATAGACCTCATCATGAAGCTTACGTAAGGAAGAAGAAGGCCGAGCGACTCGACGCGAGGCGACGTGTCCCGCCGAGCCTGCCAGCAGGGAACGGGTGCGCGGTATCATCCAAGGCTTACGAAAATTCCAACCGCAGCGCTCGCACCGCGTCCCCAAATACCCGCATGCAAGAACCCGATGAACTGCCGGTCTCATCGACCGCGTCGTTCCAGCAGCCTGCGCTGCTGTCCGGCCTGAACCCTGAGCAGCTTGCTGCAGTGACCCTGCCCCCGCAGCCCGCGTTAATCCTCGCGGGCGCGGGCAGCGGCAAGACGCGTGTGCTCACCACCCGGCTCGCGTGGCTCGTTACGACGCGTCAGGTGTCGCCGGCCGGCGTACTTGCCGTGACGTTCACGAACAAGGCCGCCAAGGAGATGCTCGCGCGGCTGGGCGGCATGCTGCCGATCAACCTGCGCGGCATGTGGATCGGCACCTTCCACGGCCTGTGTAACCGCTTCCTGCGCACGCATTACCGCGACGCCGCGCTGCCCCAGACCTTCCAGATCCTCGACTCGGCCGACCAGATCGCAGCGGTCAAGCGGGTCCAGAAGGCGCACCAGATCAACGACGAGCAGTACCCCGCACGGCAGACGACGTGGTTCATCAACGGCTGCAAGGAGAAGGGCCTGCGCGCGAAGGACGTGGAGATCGACAACGACTTCGACGGCAAGCTGGTCGAGATCTATCGGCTTTACGAAGACCAGTGCCAGCGCGAAGGCGTGGTCGATTTCGCCGAGTTGCTGCTGCGCTCGTACGAGCTGTTGATGCGCAACCAGCCGCTGCGCGAGCACTACCAGGCGCGCTTTCGGCACATCCTGGTCGACGAGTTCCAGGACACCAACGTCCTGCAGTACAAGTGGCTGAAGCTGCTGGCCGGTCTCGGTACCGCGGACCCCGCGGCGATCTTCGCGGTCGGCGACGACGACCAGAGCATCTACGCGTTCCGCGGGGCGAACGTCGGCAACATGGCCGAGTTCGAGCGCGAGTTCCGCGTCAGCAACGTGGTCAAGCTCGAGCAGAACTACCGCTCGCACGGCCACATCCTCGACACCGCCAACGCGTTGATCAAGAACAACGGCACGCGGCTCGGCAAGAACCTCTGGACGGACGCCGGCCTCGGCGAGCCGGTGCGGGTCTACGAGGCGATGAGCGACGGGCAGGAAGCGCAGTGGCTGGTCGACGAGGTCAAGTCGCTGGTGCGCGAAGGCTTCAACCGCTCCGACATCGCGGTGCTGTATCGCTCCAACGCGCAGTCGCGCGTGATCGAACACGCTCTGTTCTCCGCGGCGATCCCGTATCGCGTCTACGGCGGGCTGCGCTTCTTCGAGCGCCAGGAGATCAAGCACGCGCTGGCCTACCTGCGGCTGGTCAACAACCCCGAAGACGACACCTCCTTCGTGCGCGTGGTCAACGTGCCGGCGCGCGGCATCGGCGCGCGGACCATCGAGGTGCTGCAGGACGCCGCGCGCGCCGCCAACAGCTCGCTCTACGCGGCGGCGATGCAGCTCGATTCCAAGTCGGGCGCCGCGGTCGCCGCCAAGATCGGCACCTTCGTGAAGCTGGTCGAGCGCCTGCGCTTCGAGACCCACGCGATGCCGCTGTCAGAGATGATCGAACACGTCAATCACGCGAGCGGGCTGCTCGCGTTCTACGAGGCCGAGAAGGAAGGGCAGGAGCGCATCGAGAACCTGAACGAACTCGTCAATGCGGCGGCCAGTTTCTCGGGCGAGGAAGGCTTCGCGATGAATGCGCGGGCCAACCAGATCCCCACCACGCTCGCGCCGCCGCGAGCCGAACTACAGACCGAGGGCGCGCTCGACCTCAAGCCGGGCGACGACCTCGACGTGATCGATGCCGGTGTGGCCGACCCGGCCTATGCATCGCCGCTCGACGCCTTCCTCGCGCACGCCTCGCTCGAGGCCGGCGACAACCAGGCGAGCGCCGGGCAGGACGCGCTGCAGCTGATGACGGTGCACTCCGCGAAGGGCCTAGAGTTCGACGGAGTCTTCATCGGCGGACTGGAGGAAGGTCTCTTCCCGCACGACAACAGCACGACCGAGCTGGCCGGAGTCGAAGAGGAGCGGCGGCTGATGTACGTCGCCATCACGCGGGCCCGCAAGCGCCTGTACCTGTCGTTCTCGCAGACCCGCATGCTGCACGGCCAGACCCGCTACAACCCCAAGTCGCGCTTCTTCGAGGAGTTGCCGGCCGAGGCGCTGAAGTGGCTGACGCCCAAGCAGGGCCTGCAGCGCACCGGCAGCTTCAGCGGCGGCAACGCCTACGGCCGCTACAACGCGCCGTGGGAAGACGCGAAGCCCGCGCCGCCTTCGCCGGCCTGGGCCGCGAGCCAGCGCGGCGGCGAGTCAAAGTTCCGCATCGGGCAGTCGGTGGTCCACGCCAAGTTCGGCGAGGGCGTCATCGTCAACCTCGAAGGCGGCGGCAACGATGCCCGGGCGCAGATCAATTTCGGCAAGCAGGGCCTGAAGTGGCTCGCGCTCGGCATCGCGAAGCTGGAGGCCGCATGAGTCCGCTTGAGCTGTCGGCCAACGTGTTCAACCTGCTGTCGGTGTGGTTCTCGTCGCGCAACAATGTGCATACCTGGTGGACAGGCATCGCCGGCTGCGCGCTCTACGGATGGCTGTTCGTCGACGTCAAGCTGTATGCCGACGTGACGCTGCAGCTGTTCTTCATCGCGTCGTGCGTCATCGGCTGGTGGAACTGGAAGCGCGGCGGCCATCGGGCACAAAGCACCGGCGCGCAGCCGGCGGCGGTCGAAGCCGGTGCCGCACAAATCACGGGCGAGTTGCCGATCACGCACGTCGCGCCGCTGATCGCGGTCGGGCTGACGGCCTTCGCGATCCTCGCGGCTACCGGCTACGGGTGGATGCTGCACTCGCTGACATCCGCCGCCAATCCCTTCATCGACTCGATGGTGCTCACGTTGTCGATCCTCGCGCAGCTGCTGATGGTGGCGCGGAAGATCGAGACCTGGCCGGTTTGGTTCGTGGTCGACTGCATCGCCGTGCCTCTGTACGCGTCAAAAGGTCTGTATCTCACTGCGGGGGTCTATGCCTTCTTCCTGGTGCTGGTGGTGATGGGCTGGGTACGTTGGTCTCGGCTGATGGGTGGTCGCGCCGTCGGGGTGCCGGCGTGACGGATCACGCCCAGACGATCCCGGATCTGTCCGCGTCGTCGCTGCCGTCGGACGTCGCGCCGATGGCGTTCTCGCCCGATGGTCCTGCGCGCTTCGAGCCTCGTCACGTGGCACGCATCGCGGTCGTCGGCGGCGAGAGCACCGGCAAGAGCACGCTGGTCGAAGCGCTCGGCAAGCGCTACAGCGAACCCTGCGTGGCCGAATACGGTCGCACGTTGTGGGAGGCGCAAGGCGGCCACACCGACTACGACGATCTGCGCGTGATCGGCCGTCGCCACATCGCCTACGAAGACGCCGCGATGACGACCGCAAGGCACTGCGTGTTCATCGACACGACGCCGCTGACGACGCTCTGGTACAGCATCGACGGCTTCGGTCGGGCCGACCCCGACCTCGTTGAATCGTCGTGGCGGCCCTACGATCTGACGCTGGTGTGCGCTCCCGACTTCGCCTTCGTGCAGGACGGCTCGCGTTCATCCGAGGACTTCCGCCTGCGCCACGATCGCTGGATCCGCGCGATCCTGCGTTCCCGTGGCGCCGACTACGTCGACGTGCGCGGCACCGTCGCGGAGCGACTCGCGCAGGTCGCGGTGCTGATCGATCCGCTGTTCGAAAACGCGTGATCGACCACGCATGACCCAGCTGCTCGACGAACCGACCGCGGTGACTTCGGAGTTCACGGTCCGCGTGTACTACGAGGACACCGATACCGGCGGTATCGTCTTCTATGCCAACTACCTCAAGTTCTTCGAGCGGGCGCGCACCGAATGGCTCAGGAAGGGCGGGGTCGACGCACCCGGCATCTCGCAGCAGCAGGTGGCCGATTCGCTGGGATTGATGTTCGTCGTACGCTCCACCTCTGTCGACTACAAGCGGCCGGCCCGCCTCGACGACGCGATCCGGGTGGTGTCGAAGGTCGAGCGCCTGGGTCGGGTCGGCATCGACTTCCATCAGGAAGCGTTCCTGAGCGAGGCATCGGGCGGTGGCGGGACCCTGCTGGCGGTGGGTCGGATCAAGGTCGGCTGCGTGTCGCGCGAGACCTTGAAGCCGACGCCGATCCCGGATTCGGTTCGGCTGATCTTCGTCGCGCGGTAATCCGGATCGTGGGGTCGCGCGTTGCAAAGTTTGCACGCGAGTACGGCAAGGCCGCGACAATGCCGCGTGCTCGCAACTTTGAACCTCTGGCCCCTCGCCGGGTCGATAGCCCGTCTTTCCTGCCATCTCCCCCTGATCAGGCGCTTGCGCGACTCTTCCGATGACCCCTTTCTTGTTGCCTGACTGCCGATGAACGTTTCGCAGGACATGTCGATCCTTTCGCTGATCACGAACGCGAGCGTGCTGGTGCAGATCGTGCTGGCGCTGCTGCTGCTGGTTTCGCTGATGAGCTGGACCTACATCTTCAAAAAGTACTTCGACGTCAAGAAGGCGCAGCGCCAGACCGACCGCTTCGAGGAAGACTTCTGGTCGGGCGGCGACCTCAACGATCTGTATGCGCGTGTCAACAACCGTCGCGAGCAGGTCGGCGCCGAGGGCCGCGTCTTCGAGGCCGGCATGCGCGAGTTCCTCAAGTTCCGCCAGCAGAAGAGCGACACGGGCGCACAACTCGACGCCGCGCGCCGGGCGATGCGGGCCGCCTTCCAGCGCGAGATGGACGTGCTCGAGGCGCATCTTTCGTTCCTCGCCTCGGTGGGCTCGGTCAGTCCGTACGTGGGTCTGTTCGGGACAGTGTGGGGGATCATGAACGCCTTCCGCAGCCTTGCGAACGTGCAGGCCGCGACGCTCGCGCACGTGGCGCCGGGCATCGCCGAAGCGCTGGTCGCGACGGCCATCGGCCTGTTCGCGGCGATTCCTGCGGTCATCGCATACAACCGCTTCATCCACGAGACCGACCGGCTCGCGGTGCGCTTCGAGAACTTCATCGAGGAGTTCTCGAACATCCTTCAGAGGCAGGCGCGCTGATGGCTGGGTCGGTGTCACGAGGTTCGCAGATGCGCGGCGGCCGCAGCCGCCGCGCGATGAGCGACATCAACGTCGTGCCGTACATCGACGTGATGCTGGTGCTGCTGATCATCTTCATGGTCGCGGCGCCGCTGACATCGCCGGGCAACATCGACCTGCCCAGCGTAGCCAAGAGTTCGCAGGCGAAAGAGAACCCCATCAGCGTCATCGTCAACGCCGACAAGACCGTCAGCGTCAAGGACACCAAGAGCGGTACCGAACGCGCGGCGACGGTCAAGGAAGTCGCCAACATCGTGCTCGAGATGCAGGCCGGTGACGGCCAGCGCCCGGTCGTGATCTCTGGCGACAAGAAGGTCGAGTACGACGTCATCCTGCAGGTCATGGACGGGCTCAAGACGCAGGGCATCGCGCGCGTCGGTCTGGCCGTGAAGCCGAAGGCATGACCGCGGCCGTCGCCCGTCCCTACGCGGTTCCGCACTCGGGCGGTGGGGGTCGTGCGATCGCGCTGGCGCTGGTGATGCATCTGCTGCTCGGTGGGCTGCTGTTCTTCGGCATCCGCTGGCAGAGCAGTCCGCCGGAGACGATCCAGGCCGAGCTGTGGAGCGCGACGCCGCAGACCGCCGCGCCACCACCGCAACCGATCGCGCCGCCGCCCAAGGTCGAGGCGCCGCGTGCCGAGCCGAAGCCCGATCCCGAGCCGCCGGTGCCGAAGGCCGACATCGTCGAGAAGGCACCCGTCAAGGTCGAGCCGCCGAAGAAGAAGGAGCCGGTCAAGGTGGACGCGCCGAAGCCGCAGCCCAAGCCGCAACCACCGGCGCCCACGCCGAAGGTCGAGCCCAAGGTCAACCTCGAGTTGCTGAAGCTGCAGAAGCAGGCCGCGATCGAGGCGCCCGAGCGGCCGCCGTCGGATCTGAGCAGCCTGCAAGCCGCTGCCGGGAAGGAAGGCAAGGACACGCAGACCAGCGGACCGCGCGGCAGCGAAGGCTACAAGGCGCGCCTGATCGCGGCCATCCGCTCGCAGATGCGCTATCCAGCCAATGCGTCCGGCAATCCTTTCGTCAGCATCCGCATCGAACAGCTGCCGAACGGCGAGGTGGTCAACGTCACGATCGTCAAGCCCAGCGGCGTGCCCGCGTTCGATCAGGCCGTGGAGCGCGCGGTGCGTGCGGCTTCACCGTTGCCTCGTGACGAACGCGGCGGCGTCGAACGCGTTCTGACGCCCGACTACTACATGTACGACAAGAACTGAGCGCGAGCCTTCCGCCCGTTCATATTTCAAGGAACCCTTCTCCCATGCCGATCCCTTTCCGATCGATCCTTCGCAGGTTGAGTCTCTGCGCGCTGACCTTTGCCGCCGCCACCGGCATCGCGCAGGCCCAGCTCAACTTCACGATCTCCGGTTCCGGTGCCAACCAGATCCCGATCGCCACGGCCAACTTCGTCGTCAACGGCAACCCGACCCAGGACATCCCGCAGATCGTGCGCGACGACCTAACCCGCAGCGGCCTGTTCAAGAACGTCGATGCCGGTGCGACGCCGCTATCCGAGACCTCGCCGATCAACTACGGCGACTGGAAGGGCCGGGGCGCCGACGCGGTCGTGACGGGCAGCGTCAACCGCCTCGCCGACGGCCGCTTCGACATCCGCTTCAAGCTCTACGACACCGGTCGGCAGCAGGACCTCGGCGGTATCCAGCTGACCTCGGCGCCGGCCATCCTGCGTCTGTCGGCCCATCGCATCGCGGATTTCATCTACGAGAAGCTGACCGGCGACAAGGGCGTGTTCTCGACCAAGATCGCGTACGTCATGAAGTTCGGTCCGCAGCGCTACGAGCTGCAGGTCGCGGACTCCGACGGCTTCAATCCGCAGAACGCGCTGGTGTCGCGCGAGCCGATCATCTCGCCCGCATGGTCGCCCGACGGCAGCAAGCTCGCCTACGTCTCCTTCGAGCAGCGCAAGCCCGTGGTCTACGTGCATTCGGTGGCGAGCGGTCAGCGCATCACCGTGGCCAATTTCAAGGGCAGCAACAGCGCGCCCGCCTGGTCGCCGGATGGTCGCACGCTGGCGGTGACGCTGACCCGCGACGGCAACTCGCAGGTCTATCTCGTCAACGCCGACGGCTCCGGCGTGCGTCGCTTCACGCAGTCGAACGGCATCGATACCGAGGGCGAGTTCTCGGCCGACGGGCAGAGCGTCTACTTCACCAGCGACCGCGGTGGCGGCCCACAAATCTATCGCATGGCGGTGGGCGGCGGCGACGCGCAGCGCGTGACCTTCAAGGGCGACTACAACATCAGCCCGCGGCCTTCGCCGGACGGCAAGTCGATCGCGTACGTCTCGCGTCGCGGCGGCCGCTTTCAGGTCTACTCGCTCGACCTCGCGAGCTCGCAGGAAGTACTACTGACCGACACGGCCAAGGACGAGTCGCCGAGCTTCGCGCCCAACGGCAAGCTGATCCTGTATGCGACCGATATGGGCGGGCGCGGCGTGCTCGCCATGGTCTCGTCCGACGGCCGCGTGAAGCAGCGCATCACGACCGCGCAGGGCGGTGACGTGCGCGAGCCGACCTGGGGGCCTTACCTGCCCTGATGTCGGAACCGCCCTTTTCGCTGTCCCTGGCGGGACCCGTCGACGTCCTATCGACAGATTTTTCGGTTCTGCCCTATAAAGTAGTGCAGCGGTTCAGATGAATATCCACCCTCCAAGGAGTAACCCCATGAAGCTCGGCATTCGCTATGGCGTGATCGCAGCCACACTCGTCGTCCTCGGCGCCTGCAGTACCGGCAGTAAGCTGCCCGCATCGGCCCCCATCACCGACAGCTCGTCCGGCGGTACGCCGGCGGCCGATCCGGGCCGCGTCTCCACCGTCAACGCAGACTCGTCCGGCCTCGATCCCGAAGCCCGCGCGCTGATGCAGCAGAGCATCTTCTTCGACTACGACAGCTACGCCGTCAAGGATCAGTACCGCTCGACGATCGATGCCAACGGCAAGTTCCTCGGTGCCAATCGCGCCCGCAAGGTCATCGTCCAGGGCAACACCGACGAACGCGGCGGCAGCGAGTACAACCTCGCGCTCGGCCAGAAGCGTGCCGAAGCCGTGCGTAAGCAGCTTGCGCTGATCGGTGTCCCGGAGAACCAGATCGAAGCCGTCAGCCTCGGCAAGGAGAAGCCGCGCGCGACGACCCACGATGAATCCGGATGGGCCGAGAACCGCCGCGCCGACTTCGTCTATCAGGCGCAGTGATGGGGGCGGGTCGTCCGATGGTTCGGGATAACAGCAAGCGTCGCGGTCTGGGCGCCGTCCTGCTCGCGTCGGCTGCGGCATTTGCGACGCTGTCGAGTACGCCGGCTTCGGCCGGGTTGTTCGACGACGACGAGGCGCGCAAGGCCATTCTCGACCTGCGCTCCAAGTCCGATGCCAACCAGCGCGACATCGCGAGCCAGCTTGAATTGCAGCGGCGCAACCAGGCCGACGTGGCGAACCAGATGGACGCGTTGCGCCAGGAGATATCGCGGCTCCGCGGGCAGATCGAGTCGGTGACCAACGACCTGACCAACGAGCAGAAGCGCAACAAGGACTTCTACGTCGATCTGGACGGGCGCCTGCGCAAGGTCGAGCCGCAGCAGGCCACGGTCGACGGCGCGACGGCCACGGTCGATCCGAACGAAGCGAAGTCCTATGAAGCCGCGCTGGCGCAGTTCAAGACCAGCGACTTCAAGGGATCGATCGCGTCGTTCCAGACCTTCCTGCAGCGTTATCCGCAGTCGGCGTACGCACCGGCGGCGCAGTACTGGATCGGCACGAGCCTTTACGCGCAACGCGACTACAAGGCGGCGATCGCCGCGCAGCAGCTGGTGGTTCGCAACTATCCGACGAGCCCACGGGCGGCCGACGCACTGCTCAACGTCGCGAGCAGCCAAGCCGACATGGGCGACAAGAAGGCGGCGCGCGCGACGCTCGAGTCGTTGATCAGGCAGTACCCCGATGCACCGGCTGCGGCGACCGCACGGGACCGCATCGCGACGCTGCGTTGAGCGAGTCGCCGACCGCGGCCGAGGGGGCGTTGGTCCTTTCTGGCTGCGGGCAGCGGTGCGCAACAGCGGGTGTACCTTTGCCGGTTTGACCGCGAAGGCTTCGCTTCCTATAATCGCGCCTCTTTGGGTCGTTAGCTCAGCTGGTAGAGCAGCGGACTTTTAATCCGTTGGTCGTGGGTTCGATCCCCGCACGGCCTACCAATTGACGTAGCACCGAAGTACCGCCAGACCGAACATCAGCACCGTTTACCGTGGGTCGTTAGCTCAGCTGGTAGAGCAGCGGACTCTTAATCCGTAGGTCGAGTGTTCGAGCCACTCACGGCCCACCATTAAATCAAGGGGTTAGCGAAAGCTAACCCCTTTTTCTTTTATCTGGGTCACACCGGGGTCACACTGAGACGCGACCTACACGTCCTTACGCAGCTTAAGGGCAGGGGTAGCCACCGCCGTGAGCTGACAAGTAACTTCGAGGATAGTGTGCGTCCGTTCACCCCGGAGCCCAACATTCGCCGTGGACCTGGCGGCACCGTGGCCAAGTCACTGCCCTTGACGTGACCGAACTCAAGCGCCCGACCCATTCCAGTCTTTTGCGCAGTGTTGACCTGCTCCCTCCCTGCCGTACCAGCGTAATGGAAGTGAAGTCCGTCACGCTGGAGAATGACGGGCATGAAGACGAGCAGATTCAGCGAAGAACAGATCATTGGTTTCTTGAAGCAGGCCGAGGCCGGCATGCAGATC
>JANXTA010000119.1 GCA_025356395.1 Betaproteobacteria bacterium | reverse complement strand
GGGGGCTCGCGGAAGGCGAGCGATGGTGCCAGGACGAACACCATCGCTCGCTTCGCTCGCCCCCTCCCCAACCCTCCAACAGTTGGGGGAGAGTGTCTATCGAGGCAGGTTCAAATGCATACACAAGTTGCCATCGTCGGTGCCGGCCCCGCGGGTCTGCTGCTCGGTCACCTCCTGCATCTCGCCGGCATCGACAACGTCATCGTCGAACGTCACGACCGGCGCTATGCGGAGGAGCGCATTCGCGCCGGCGTGCTGGAGCAGGGCACCATCGACACGCTCGACGAGGCCGGGGTCGGCGAGCGCATGCATCGCGAGGGGTTGCCGCACGAAGGCATCGAGCTGCTTTTCGATCGCAAGCGGCATCGCATCGACCTGAACGCATTGTCGGGTGGTCGCGCGATCGTCGTCTACGGCCAGCATGAAGTGGTCAAGGACCTGATCGCGGCACGCGCCGAGAGCGGTCAGGCGCTGCTCTGGGAAGCCTCTGAAGTCGCGATCCACGGTCTCGACGGCGAACGGCCGACGGTGACCTGCCTGCATGCGGGCGAACGCGTCGAGATCGCGTGCGACTACATCGCCGGCTGCGATGGCTTCCACGGCATCTGCCGCCCCTCCATCCCCGAAGGTGCACTCAAGGTCTTCGATCGCATCTATCCGTTCGCGTGGCTGGGCATCCTCGCCGAGGCCGAGCCGTCATCGCACGAGCTGGTCTACGCCAATCACGAACGCGGCTTCGCGTTGTTCTCGATGCGTTCCGAGAAGGTGACGCGGCTCTACCTGCAGTGCGAACCCGACGAGGACATCGGGAACTGGAGCGACGACCGCATCTGGGCCGAGCTGCACACGCGACTCGAGACCGACGATGGCTGGAAGGTCAACGAAGGCCCGATCGTCCAGAAGGGCATCACGCCGATGCGCAGCTTCGTCTGCGAGCCGATGCAGTACGGCCGTCTGTTCCTGGCCGGCGACTCGGCCCACATCGTGCCGCCCACCGGCGCCAAGGGCATGAACCTCGCGGTTGCCGACGTGCGGGTGTTGTCGAAGGCGCTGATCGCGCACTACACGACGCACGACGACGCCAAGCTGAAGGCGTATTCGGACACCTGCCTGAAGCGCGTCTGGCGCGCCGAGCATTACTCGTGGTGGATGACGTCGATGCTGCACCGGTTCCCGGAGAGCACGCCGTTCATGGATCGCGTTCAGCGCAGCGAGCTGGCCTACGTGACGTCGTCGGAAGCCGGTGGGCGGGTGGTGGCCGAGAACTACGTTGGGTTGCCGTTCAGCGAGTGACGGCATAACGCCGTTACCGTCGCGGTCGAGCCTTCCGGGTTTTTGCCACGGTACCGAATGGATCGACGAATGCCACGACCTGCATCTGCTTCGCCCCGGCGGTCTTCTGCAGCACGATATCGAGTGTCGCGAAGGCATCTGTAGCCGAACGCCAAGCGACCGCGAGATGCAAGGCGTCACCTGCACGCAAGCCGAAAGTCGTTCCCTGGATCAAGGAAGAAGCAACCGCATAGAGGTCTCGTTCGACGGGCAAGAGACGCACGTCTTCCACGCACTGGTCTTCGAAGTGACGCCAGATGCGCCGGGCTTCAGCGGTTCCGAGTTCGCCGGTGCGCTTCTTCTGTTCGAGCGCACTCGCGAATTCGGTGACGGTACAGTCAGCCGTTGCCAATACGGTGCCGCGCAGGTTGGCGTACCAGTGACTGACCGACGAAGTGAAGCGTTCGTCGGTATGCAACGCCACGAGGACGCTGGTCTCGACGTAGATCATCGGCAGACCATCAATACCGGTTTTCGCGGCGCATCTGCTCGACGGTCGATTCGCCTAGCGGAGTTTCTTTGCCGGTCCGCTTGAGTTTCCGGACGAACGCCGCGCGATCAAAAGGCTTGTGAGGAGTCAGCGATAACGTCCCGTCGGCCGCCTCTGCTAGCACCAGCGTGTCCCCATCGAGCAGATTCGCACGGCGCACGTACGCGACCGGCAAGCGGACTGCCAGACTGTTTCCCCAGCGTGCGACGCGGAGTGCAATGGTTTTCGTCACGGTCTCATCTTGTATATCCATGTATACACGCTAGCGACGTCCTACTGCAAAGTCAACATTCGAATTGATGATTGCCAGCTTGTTCACCGGAGAGAAAAATGAAACGCAACTACATCGCAGTGGCGATTGCGCTGGTCGTCGGAGGCGCATCGGGTGCCTTCCTGTCGTCGGCCGGTGCTCAGGTCGGGCAGGGACTTCCACCAGCCCCGACGATCGGGACCACGATCGTTCCGGTCGGGGTATCGGGCGCCGGCAACTTCGCCTGGTTCCTCAGCAACCGCACCGTGTGGTCGTGCACCGCCGGGGCTGGCGCAGCCTCGCCGCCGGTCTGCACGAAGGGCACGCTGCCCTGAGGAGCGCCCTAC
The DNA here is from genome assembly GCA_025356395.1 of Betaproteobacteria bacterium. Classification (GTDB taxonomy): domain Bacteria; phylum Pseudomonadota; class Gammaproteobacteria; order Burkholderiales; family Burkholderiaceae_D; genus CAHJXF01. The sequence goes on along the minus strand of JANXTA010000119.1, from coordinate 44,428 downwards.
GCAGCCTTGATCCGTCGCACCAGCGCCGCCGTATATTCCTTCGTGCTGGCCTTGCCACCGAGGTCGCCGGTACGGATGCCGTCGACGTTCAGGCACCCGTCGATCGCTTCGCGCAAGGTCGTGGCGAGGTCGTGACGGTCGACGTGGTCCAGCATCATCGCGGCCGCCAGCAGAAGCGCCGTGGGATTGGCGATGCCCTTGCCGGCGATGTCGGGTGCCGATCCGTGCACGGCCTCGAAGATCGCCGCGTTGATGCCGATGTTGCCGCCGGGCGCGTTGCCGAGCCCGCCCACCAGGCCCGCGATCTCGTCGGACAGGATGTCGCCGAACAGGTTGGTGGTGAGGATTACGTCGAACTGCCAGGGGTTCAGCACCAGCTGCATCGCACAGGCATCGACGATGCGTTCGTCGACTTCGACGCGGCCCTCGTAGGCCTTCGCCACGTCGCGTGCCGTGTCGAGGAAGACGCCGGTCAGCGCCTTCATGATGTTGGCCTTGTGGACGATCGTGACCTTCTTGCGCCCGTTCTTGAGCGCGTAGTCGAACGCGAATTCGGCGATGCGTCGCGACCCGGCGCGCGTGTTGACGCCCGAGCCGATCGCCACCGCGTGCGGGTCGTCGCCGATCGGGATGTAGTGCTCGAAGCCGACGTACAGGCCTTCGAGGTTCTCGCGGATCAGCACGAGGTCGATGTCGTCGTAGCGACCGCCGGGCATCAGCGTCAGGCCCGGACGGACGTTGGCGTAGAGCTGGAACTCCTCGCGCAGCCGGACGTTCGACGAGCGATAGCCGCCGCCCGAGGGCGTCGCGAGCGGACCCTTCAACGCGAGCCGCGTGCTGCGGATGCTGGCCAGCGTGGTGGCGGGCAAGGGATCGCCGTGCGCCTCGATGCCTGCCAGGCCGGCCTGATGGACGTCCCACGCGAACGGCGCACCCAGCGTCTCGAGGATCAGCACCGCGGCTTCGATGATCTCGGGTCCGATGCCGTCGCCGGGAATCAGGGTGGCGGGGATGGTTGCTCGGGCTTCGGTCATCGCGGTCCTCGGGGTGGGGGTGCGCTCGATTCTAAGGGCCTGTCCCGCCGCCAGTCGATTTGCATTCGTCACGACTTGATGAATACGGCGACTCTTTGCATCTTCAAGGCGGTGATCAGGGCCTCGTGCAGTACCAGCACCCGCAGGAAGTCGTAGCGCTGTGCCGCTGCCCTGAGTTTCTCGAGTTCGAATCGATCGTGTGCGCAGACGTGGTGCTGCAGGCATGCGACCGCGACGTTCGTGTCGAGGCGCGCGCAGTCGAAGCGGAGTGCGCACGGCACGAGCTCGATCGCAGCCACGAGCGCAAGGTAGTCGGTGCCGGAATAGGCGACGCCATCGAAGGACGCGGTGCCGGCGATCGAGTCACTGTCGACCAGCCTCGACGCGTATCGCGTCCACATCAGCGGATCCTGCATCTCCACGACGCGCGCGACGAATGCGTCGCGATAAGCCCGGTCCGCCTTGAAGCGCGGATCGTAGAACTGGTCGCGCAGCTGCAGCATCGGGTCGAGGCGGTCCTTACCGCTGCGCTTCAGTTCGAAGGACGTCCGCGCGCCGACCTCCTGCTGCATCAGCGTTCCGCAGCGCGCTTCGAGCAACGTGCGCGCCTCGGCACGCGCGACGATGTTTCGGGAGTCCGGAGAGGCTTCCTTCGACCCGTGATTGACGGCTTCCAGCACCGCCTTCACGAAGTCGCAGTCCACTTCCGCCTGAATCGCATAGGCGCCGCCACCAGGTGCGATGTCGCGCTTCGCGAACGCGATGAAGTCGCGATAGTTGATGGATGTCGAGAAGCCCTTCACGAGCGCTGGATTGATCGGCGGTGCCTTGTCGGCCGGCGTTGTCTCGACGGCCGCGGGCGGGGCGGACGACAGGGATGCGACGGGCGGCGTGGACGGAGCGACTGGCTTCACGACGGGCGACGGAGCGACCGGTACCTCCGACCAGAGCCGCATCAGGAGAAGCGCTGCGATCGCGATCGCGAGGAAGAGCAAGAGAACACGCCATGGGGCCGACATGTCGACAGCTTAAGCGCAGAATCCGCCGCCTCTCCCCACGAAAGGACCGCACGTGATCAAGTTCTACTACCACCCGTCGCCCAATCCAGCCAAGGTCGCTCTGTATCTCGAGGAAGCGGAGATCCCGTATGAAGTGATCCCCGTCGACACGCGCAAGGGCGAGCAGCACGACCCCGCCTTCATGCTGATCAATCCCAACGCGAAGACGCCGGCGATGACCGACGGCGACGCGACGATCTTCGACAGCAACGCGATGCTCTTGTACCTGGCCGAGAAGACCGGCAAGTTCGTGCCGGAGAACACGCCGGCGCAGCGCGGCCAGATGTACTCGTGGCTGATGTTCGTCGCCACCGGCATCGGTCCGTACACCGGACAGAACGTGCACTTCAAGTACTTCGCACCTGCTCCCAAGGAGTACGCCGTCAACCGCTACGACTTCGAGGCCTGGCGTCACTGGTCGATCGTCGATGCGCAGCTCGGCAAGCACCACTGGATGCTCGGTGACCGCTACACGTTCGTCGACATGGCCGTGTGGGGTTGGGCACGCGCGGTCCCGTTCGCGCTCGGCGCCGATGCCTGGGAGAAGCTGCCGAACGTCAAGCGCCTGCTCGACGAGATCAATGCGCGTCCTGCCGCTCAGAGGGCCGAGGCGCTGAAGGCTAAGTACGCCTTCAAGACCGACATGGATGCGGATGCGCTCAAGCAAATGTTCCCGTCCAACGCACGACTCGTGGCCTGATCGGCACGAGGGCCGCGACGTTCGGGCGAACGTCGTGGCCGCGTTCAGGCGACTGCGGGTGCGCTCTTGCGACGGCGTGCCAGTGCGAGGCCCACGACGCCGAGGCCGAACAGCGCGAAGCTCGCCGGCTCGGGAACCGCACCCGGCGCGATCACCGGTGCGATGGCGATGTTGATCGCCGACCGGTCGACGCCGCGCGTGAAGTCGAACGACTGATCGCCCGGCGTCGCATCGAAGAGGCGGTACTGGATGACGCCACTCGCCAGCGAACTGAACAGTTGCGCGAGCAGGCCGCCGTTGGTCGAGCTGAAGAAGCCCGTGTCGAGGATGCTGTCGCCGAAGCCGTAGCCGCTCGACATCACGACCGTGCCGGTGCTGTCGGTCTGCTGGGTCGCGACGCTCGAGAAGTTGCCGAAGTCGAGGCCGTTCACGAGCAGGGAGTTCTGGTTGAAGTCGAAGTTGCCGGCCTGGCTGTCGCCGTCGAACAGGGAGATCCGGAACGACGCCTTGGCGATGCCGCCGCCGAGCGCGTTCAGCACCGACGCGGTGTAACCGGTCTGCGTCCCGAACAGCAGCGGGTACTCGCTGGCCGAAGCGAAGCCCGAGTATTCGGTGCTGCCGGCCACCTGGCTGACGACGCGATTGCCGTTGATGCCGGTCAGGTCGGCAACGATGCCGCCCACGGCCGACACGCCGGCGGGCAGGGCACCACCGGTCGGCGACTCGAGCGTGAAGGGGGTGACGACGGCGGCGTTTGCACCGAACGACAGAAGCAGGGCACTGATCAATGAGAGGCGTTTCATGGAAGGTCCAGGTGAGAGGGTCTTTCTTTCTATGAGCAAGCCGCGGGCCATGTGCCGAATGTTTGTGGATCAACGATTTGTAAGCGCCTGCCAGATCGGCGTGCGGACGCGATCGGTCGCGGATCGCCGCGATGTGGCGCGCTCTGCCGAAGATGGTCTGGTTTGCCGGCGCGTCGCGTGCGAGGGTCCCTGGCGCGCCATTCGCAAGCTCCCGCGATGGGCGATCGGCCGTATGGAGTGGGTGTCTCCGCGCAGCGTTCCGACGCATCGGAGCGCTACCGCACCAACACAGTCCCGGCCACTGGATGGCCTCGTCGCGCTGGTCGTAGACACGATCGCTCGCCACCGCATCGGTCGCCATGACCGTTGGCGTATCGAGATGCCTCGACGCATCGAACGACGCAGGGTCGACGCTGCGACTCCATCGATGCTTGTTCGATTCGGCCGATCTGGTTGATTCGGCGTGAAGGCTGTGTAATCGTGGCCGGCCACGGGCGAGCGTCATGTTCCGCATCGTTCGCTCGCATCGTTCGCCTCGCAGAAGGCGACTCGAGAATCGGCTCGGCCTCGAGGCCGTGTTCCCCACGAAGGAGATGAACTGATGCCTGAGTTCGATCGGCCGCTCACCACGGCCTCGTCGCGCTTGCCCGTACAAACCGTCGCAGCCCGTTCGCGTTCACGGTGGTCGTGGATCACGCTCGGCGTCGTCGCCCTGTCGGCGACGGTGTTCGTCGACGCCTGCAACAGCGACGACGGACCTGCTCCGGTCGTGGCGCATTCCGACGCGCCGCAATCGATCCGCATGACGTACTTCGGCATCGCCAACTGGACGTTCCAGATCGGCACGCTGAACATCATGATGGACGGCTACATGAGCCGCATCCCGCAGAACTACTTCTCGGGCGGTGGCGGCGGCCTGGCCTTCACCACGGCCGGATATCCGATCGACAAGGTCGGCGTCGACAAGATCAACGCCACGCTCGCCGCGGTGCCGGGCTCGACGATCAACCTGATCCTGACCGGTCACAGCCACTTCGATCACAGCTTCGACACGCCCTACTGGGCCAAGGTGACGGGTGCCCAGGTGATCGGGTCGCAGACCACCTGCTACCAGATGCAGGCGCTCGGCGTGCCCGCGAAGCAATGCACGATGGTCAACGGTGGCGAGACGCTGCAGCTCAACGACTACGTGACCATGCGCGTGGTGCGCTGGAATCACAGCGGCACGCATGCGACCAACCCCGAGCAGCACGATCCGGTCGAACTGATCGGGCCGCCGACACCCGATGCGGCAGGAAACCTCAAGGGCGGCGTCGCCGAAGACTTTCCCAACGGCGGCGGCAATCGCGGCTATCTGTTCACCGTCAAGACGGCCGACGGCAAACAGCTCACGTTTTTCGTCACCAACTCCGGTGCGCCGGCAGACCTCAACCAACCCAGCCTGACCAACGGCGTCGTCAACTTCGGCACGCCACTCGACAGCCTGACTAAGGCGATGTCGGATGCGAAGTTGAGTGGCGTCGACCTGTGGATCGGCGCAGGCGGTGCGCCGGTGGCTTCGCTGACGGTGCCGGTCCTGCATCCGAAGGTCTACGTGCCCAATCACCTGGGCAACTTCTTCCTGCCGTTCTCGCAAGGCCTCACGCCGGCCTTCAGCGATCCGACGCTCGCGACCTACCTCACCCAGCAGACTATCTCGCTGGTGCCGCCCACGCAGTACCTCGACGCGTTCGTGCTCGATGCCAGCGGCTTCAGGGCGGTCGACAACGCGTCGATGAAAGCGAAGTACGGGTTCTGATCGGCATGCGACGTCGTGATGTCCCGGCCGTCTTCCTGGCGTGGCTGGTCCCGGGCATCGCGACGTCGGCGATCGTCAAGCCCTTGCCCGCGAGCGCGAAGCTTCGACATCGGCTGAGCGATGCGCAGGTCTTCGCGCTGGCCGGTCGCAAGCTCGGCATGTCGAAGTCGGACGCGGTGCTGCTGGCGGACTTCGCGCGTCTGCTCGGCAGCCGGCATGCGGACTTCATCGCGGGGCTGACCGACCAAGTGGCGATGCATCGCGTGGGCGACACGATCACGGGTGAGGGCACGCGACCCGGCACGATGAGTTATGAGGCGAGCTTTTTCGTGCTTGGCCCACGCGGCGCGATGTTCGCGGTCGTCAAGAGCGGCCGCTTCGGGGCGGACATCGCCGAATTTGGGGACGTCGGCCTGCTCGCCGCCTGGACCGTCAGGCATCGCTACCTCGAGTTCACGGACCTCGACGAGTAGTGCGGTCCGGACCGATCCACCGGCGCAAGCCAGCGTCGCCTCCTTGCACGTTGGCGTGCTGCCCTTTACAGGTTCTGCGAGATGACGACTCGCCGCCCGTCAGGTCGATCGCGGGGTGAGGACGAGCGCAGGCAAGCCAGGGAGGCAAGCCGTGAAGAGTGGGACCTACTCGATGCGCTTAGATTGTGCGGGGCACTCGGGGTTGGGGACATTGGTGCTGGACGGCATCTGGGCGAAGGGCAGCGACGCGCGGTATCGGATCGAGGGACAGCTCACGCACTCGGGCACGCACCTGATCGCGGCCCTGACCATCGATCTCACGCCCGGCATCCCGTCGGACTTCCCGATCAAGCAACTGTTCGCCTGCTCGATGACCGGCAGCGGCGGCGAGGATTCTTTTGTGCTCTACGGGATCGGGCCGCTCGGCCTGATCATCGAGATCGTCTGCCAGTGGGCCGGTACGGTCGGCAGCCGCGGGGTCGAGCGCCGCCAGCCGGCTTCGTCGTCGGAAGTCGAGACGGAGTGAAGGTTGACGCAAGCCTCTCGACTCGCGTCCGAGCGGCTCCGCGTCGCCTTCAACCCTTCATCGGCATGGGCTTGTCCATGGGCAGGAAGCCGCGCTCCAGCATCACCGCATGCACGATGTCGAAGCGATGGATCACCTCGTCGAACTGCCCCTGCACGGGGTCCTGCGAATGCGGTTCCTGGGACTCGACGATCCGCTGCAGCTTCGCGAGGTTCTTCAGCGTCTCGCGCAGGAAGCGGTTCTTGTTGTCTTCGGCGGAGGGTTGCCCGGGGGTCGCCATCACGCCATCCCGAAGTCGCGCGCAGCGGGGGGCATCGGATGAAGGTTCTGCGTGGGTTTGTTGGTCATGGCGTGGTCTGCTCCTTAAAGGGTGTGCGCAATATGCCGCGGCCGAAGCGTGGCCGGTGTCGGATCGCTTCCGAAGCGTAACCGGATGCGCCTCCTGCCGACGCGCGCCGCGATCGGCGCGGGCCGCATCGCGGACCTGCAGCATTGCGTTCTCGTCCTAAGCGGCATTGCTGCGCGCGACGAAGCACGTCGGCGAACGCGCGCTTACCCTAACGGCGGGGCGACGTACAAGCGCGAGCCACCGGTCGCATCCAGGTACGTCCCCGCGAATGGATCACCGCTCTCCTCTGCATCGTGAAAAAAACAGAACTGGCCTTCCCCGGAAGAACGCGGCGTGCATCTGCGCGAAGCCCGCAACCTCAAGATGGCGCGTTCGGCCCACGCCTATGTGCGTGGCAGCACGACCCGCTTCTACGCGTGGTTAACCGATAGCGGCGCGCGCGTGCCGGAAGGACCGCCGGTCTGGATCTGCGGCGACTGCCACATGGGCAACCTGGGTCCGCTATCGGACACGCGTGGCCGGGTCGCGGTGCAGATCCGCGATCTCGATCAGACGGTGATCGGCAACCCGGCGCACGACCTGATTCGGCTCGGTCTGTCGCTGCCCTCCGAAGCGAGAGGATCGGGACTGGCCGGCGGCACCACCGTCAAGATCGTCGAGCAACTGGTGGCCGGCTACGACCTGGGGTTGGCGGGCACCGCTTCGAAAGGTCGCCAGACGGATTGGGCACCCAAGCCGATCCGGCGCTTGCTGGAGCTGTCCACCCGACGGCGCTGGTGACATCTCGCGGCGGAGCGGTTGCAATCCGTCCGGCCCGTCGTGCCGCTGGGCAAGCGCTTCTGGGCCGTGACGCCCGACGAGCGGCAGTCGATCGAGGCGCTGTTCGCCGACCGCGAACTCCATGCGGCGATCACGCATCTCCAGAGCCGGGACGCGAGCGAAGAGGTCGAGGTCGTCGACGTGGCGTACTGGATGAAGGGCTGCAGTTCGCTCGGCCGGCTGCGCTATGCAGTGATGCTGCAGGTCGGGGAGGGAGCGGACCAGTCGCTGTGCCTGGTCGATATCAAGGAAGCCACCGCAGCCATCGCACCGCGTTCGACCGAGGCCGTCATGCCGCGCGACAACGCCGCTCGGGTGGTGGCGGGAGCACAGGCGCTGTCCCCGCATCTGGGCGATCGCATGGTCGCCGCCCGACTGATGGATCGTGCCGTCGTGATTCGCGAGCTGATGCCGCAGGACCTCAAGCTCGAGATCGATGCGCTGGTCGACGACGAGGCGACGCAGCTCGCGTCCTATCTCGCCGGCGTGGTTGGACTGGCGCATCGACGCCAGATGGACCCGGACACGCTGGCACGCTGGCACGCTGGCAGTCCGAGCTGGCCCGAGCGCGTTCGCGCACGCTCGATGCGCCGTCGTGGCTGTGGTCCAGCATCGTCGAGCTGATCGCGATCCACGAGAGCGCGTACCTCGATCACTGCCGGCAGTTCGCGCTGCGCGAGGTAGCTTGAGCGATGCGGGCAGAGCCGCGCCGTCGCTCACGGCAGCGTGGCGGGTGACGAGAACGGCCGATCGGCGTCGACGACGAACATGACCAGCGCATGCAGGGCTGTTGGACCACTGCTCGAGACCTGCATCGCCTGGTCGGCGCCGTGGCCCGCCTCGGCCATGCCGGCCTCGACCGTCATCGTGCCGTGGGCGCCCCGGATGCCCTGGCGACCTTCGAGGACATAGAAGGCCTCGGAACCCGGATGACTGTGTATCGGTGTCACGCTGCCGGGAGGGCCGCTCGCATCGTTGATGCGCAGCAGCCAGGTCTTCGCGCTCACCCGCGGGATCGGACCGACCTCGGCGACCTCGACGGCATTCGGCGATCGGCCGCCGCGTGGTCCGAGCGTGAACAGCCAGACCTTGCCCGCGGCCTCAACGGCCAGCGATGTGGGACTCGCTCCAGCAGTCGCATCGCTCAGCGTGGCGAAGTTCTCGATGCGCCAGAACAGGGTGCCGTCGGGTAGTTGCTCCACACGCTTCTCGATCAGCGGCGCGATCAGCAGAGGCGCTTCGGCGAAAGCGGAAACCGCGAACAGGCAGACAGCGCAGGAGACGGCGATCCGGTGGGTGCGATCCATGGCAGCTCCTCGTCGATGGGGCTCGCCGCAGGAGGCGATCGTGACGGCCTCGGGCGGAGGGCCAGCTTAGGAGTCCGCGTCGACCGCGTCAACGAGACTGGCTCGACCCATGATGCTCAAGGCATCGGTACCGCTGATTCGAAAGACCGCTGCGAATGCGGACGTCAGATCTTCATCGGCAGGATGACCATCTGGATGCCCTCCAGATGCAGGCGCCGTTGCAACGCCAGCGCGGCTTGGTTGTGCAGCAGGCGCGTCATGAAATTCTCGGTCTCGGTGATCAGCTTGCTGGTGAAGAAGATCGCGCTCGGGAACTCGCAGCGGACCTTGTCCGAGATCTCGGTGATGGCTTCGACCGCGTCGGTCCCGAAGCCCAGGTAGGACGTCGATGCGAGGCCGTGGCTGTGGCAGAAGTCGACGAAGTACGACAGCGATTCGCTCGCGCTGTCCTTCATCTTCGCGATCGACTCGTCGCCGCCATAGGACTCCGAGTCGACGGCGCGCGCCATGATGAACAGGAAGTTGCGGAAGTGGCCGGGAAACATGCGCTGCACCCACAGCAGCGCATGTAGGCCGCCGCCACGCGACGTGCCGACGATGAAGGCCGCGGTCGGCAATTCGGGATCGAGTTCCGGGTACTTCGTTTCGGTGCCGTTGGGCGTGTTGGCGAACACCGCGTCCACCGCCTTGATGCGTTCCTTCGTATGGCGATAGTGGCCGCGGATGCCGATGCACGCGGCGATCACCGCGCTCGTGATGACGACCGTGATCCAGCCACCTTCGTCGAACTTCGCGACGGTGGTCACGACGAGGATGCTGACCGTGACCGCGAGACCGATCGCCGACAGGGCGAGACGACCCATCCATCGCTTGTCGTCCTTGCGATGCTTGATCCAGTAGATGCAAAGCCCCGTCAGCGACAGGCTGAAGGTGAGGAACACGTTGATGGAATAGAGCACCACGAGGAAGTCGACCCTGCCGTGCGACAGGATCAGGATCGCGAGCGCCGCGATGCCCATCAGCAGGATGCCGTTCTGCGTGACGAGGCGTGTCGAGAGATAGCGAAACTTGTGCGGCATCCAGGAGTCGGCCGCCATGTTGGCCAGTACCGCGGGGCCGCCGAGGAAGCCGGTGTTGGCCGCGACGAACAGCAGGCCCGCCTCGGTCGCGAGCACGACGATCAGCGCGACCGCCATGCCGTTGCCGGAGAAGCCCATCTCCGTGAGGATGCTGCTGAAGACCACGGCGTTGAGCGTGCTGCCTTCGACTGGCTTCGCTTGCCAAAGCAGGTACAGCAGGATGATGCCGCCGGCCGTGAACGCGAGGCTCGCGGCCATGTACAGCATCGTCAGCTTGCCGGTGCGGACGCGTGGTTCCTTGAGCGACTGCACGTTGTTGGAGACCGCCTCGATGCCGGTGTAGGTGCCGCCACCGAGCGAGTAGGCCTTGAGGAACAGTGCGGCGACGAACATCCAGCTGGTTTCGCCCGCCAGCTTGCTGGTCTCGCTGAGCGTGTCGGGGATTAGGCTTGGCAGGCCGCTGGAGTGACTCAGGATGCCGTAGACGATCAGGACGAAATGGGTCGCGACGAACGCGAGAAAGATCGGCAGCAGGATCTTGATGGACTCGCTCATGCCGCGCAGGTTGAGCACGATCAGCACCATCGCGAGCAGCAGTTCGACGTAGAGCTTGCCACCCTGCCAGCCGAGCGGCAGCAGGCTGAACATCGCGTCGGTGCCGCTGGCGATCGAGATGGCGATCGTCAACACGTAGTCGACGATCAGCGCGGCGCCGGCCGTGAGTCCCGCGTACGGTCCGATCAGCGACGTGGCGACCCGGTAGCCGCCACCCCCGGTCGGGAACAGCTCGATGATCTGGTTGTAGGCGAGCGAGATGATGAAGACGGTGACGGCCGTCGCGATCGCCAGGTAAAGACCGAAGTGGGTGTGCTCGCCGAGCGCCTTGAAGGCTTCTTCGGGACCGTAGGCCGACGACGACAGGCCGTCGGCGCCAAGGCCGACCCATGCCAGGAAAGCCACCAGCGCCAGCGAGTGGCGCGTTTCGGATTTCAGCGGGTCGAGTGCACGTCCGAGAACCAGGTCCCGGACCTTGTGAGAACGCATGAGCGATTCCTCGGCGTCGTCTTCCGCAGGATCGCGCGCACCCTGCGAATCGCCCCGAACCTTCGCGATGGCGGCATGGGCATGCGCCGCAAAAACACGCTGGAAACAGGGTCGTACGCCGTTCGTCTTGTGATCGAAAAAGCAATGCGGCGCTGCAACGACAAGGACGCGATGATACGCCCGCGTCCCGAATTGACCAATCGGTCAATGTCGTTTCCAGGGGACGGTCGGCTAAACTCGCGGATGCGCTGAATGCCGGTCCCGACGCTCGATTCGTTTCGCGATCGCGGCCATGCCGTCCGCCTTTTCCTCTCTCTTCACCAGGCCTTTCATGACCATCACCGTCATCAAGACCGACAAGGCGCCTGCCGCCGTCGGACCGTATTCGCAAGCGATCCGCGTCGCGCACATGTTCCCCGCCGGCGAGGGTAACGTGATCTATTCGTCGGGCCAGCTCGGGCTCGATCCTGCGACCGGCAAGATGGTCACCGGCGGATTCGAAGCCGAAGTACGCCAGGCCTTCGCCAACCTCGCGGCGGTCGCCGAAGAAGCGGGTGGGACCCTCGGCAACGCGATCAAGCTGACCCTGTACCTGACGGACCTGTCGCAGTTCGCGACCGTCAACGCGATCATGAAGGAGCTCGTGCCCGAGCCCTTCCCCGCACGCACGACGATCGGCGTCGCCGCGTTGCCGCTCGGCGGAACCTTCGAGATCGAAGGCGTGTTCGCGGCCTGATCGATCGTTGGCCCACGCGGCATGCCGAGTCGAGCCGCGAAGGCGCCAGCGGCGGTCGAGCCATTCAAGGCGAAGGTCGCCTCGTGGAGCGAGGCGCTCGCCGGTCGGCTGGCCCGCATCGGACTGCACGACGAGCTCGACTGCGTGCTCCACCTGCCGATGCGCTACGAGGACGAGACGCGAATCGTGTCGCTGGCGGATGCGCGCGACGGCGAGACGGTCCAGATCGAGGCCGTCGTCCGCGAGCACGTCATCCAGTACCGGCCGCGCCGGCAACTGGTGGTGCAGGTCGACGATGCGAATGCAAGGGACGCCGACGATGCCGGCCTGACGCTGCGCTTCATCAACTTCTACGGCAGTCAGGTCAAGCACTTCGAGCCTGGTTCGCGGTTGCGCATCCGGGGCGAGTTACGGGGCGGTGGCTTCGGTCACGTCTTCGGGCGCGAGATGATCCACCCGCATTACGCGGTGGTCCGCGACGACACGCCGCTGCCGGATCGGCTGACGCCGGTCTATCCGAGCGGTGTCGGGCTCGGCCAGGTCGTGTTGCGCCGTGCGATCTCGAAGGCGCTGCAGTCGGTCAAGCTCGACGAGACCGTGCCCGCACCGTGGCTCGCGCGCTACCGGCTGCCCGCGATCGACGCTGCCATCCGTCTGATCCACAACCCGCCGCCGAACGTGTCGCAGGAGTCGCTGGCCGCGCGCTCGCATCCGGCCTGGCAGCGGATCAAGTTCGACGAGTTGCTCGCACAGCAGCTCTCGCTCGCGAAGGCACATGCGGCACGACGGGCGCGGACCGCACCGGTGTTGAAGACGAAGGGCACGCTGGTCGCGCGCTTCCTCGAACAGTTGCCGTTCACGCTCACGACCGCGCAGACGCGCGTGGTGCGCGAGATCGAGGCTGACCTGACACGACCGCATCCGATGCAGCGGCTGCTGCAGGGCGATGTCGGCAGCGGCAAGACCGTGGTCGCGGCGGTCGCGGCGCTGCATGCGATCGACGCCGGCTACCAGGCGGTGCTGATGGCGCCCACCGAGATCCTCGCCGAACAGCATTTCCACAAGCTCGCCGAGTGGATAGCGGCGCTCGACGTGCCGGTCGCGTGGCTGACCGGCAGCCTGAAGAAGAAGCAGAAGGCCGCGGCGCGCGACGCGATCGAGAGCGGGATCGCGCGGCTCGCGATCGGCACGCACGCGTTGATCCAGGACGACGTGCGCTTCGAACGCCTCGGGCTCGCGATCGTCGACGAGCAGCATCGCTTCGGGGTCGGCCAGCGGCTCGCATTGCGCTTCAAGGCGCGCGATGCCACTGCGAAGTTTCATCGCGAACCCCATCAATTGATGATGAGCGCGACGCCGATCCCGCGGACGCTCGCGATGACCTACTTCGCGGACCTCGAGGTGTCGACCATCGACATGCTGCCGCCGGGGCGCCGGCCGATCGTGACGAAGCTGATCGAAGCTTCCCGACGCGACGACGTGATCGAGCGGGTGCGTCATGCGCTTGCGGAAGGCCGGCAGGTGTACTGGGTGTGTCCGCTGATCGAGGATCCGGATGCAGCGGCAGCCGAGGCCGGACTTCTCCTCCAGGTGAAGACGGTCGGGCGACGCCCCTCGGCCTCACGTACCGAGACGCTGCAACTGCAGAACGCGATCGACACCCGCGATGCGCTGGCGCTCGCGCTGCCCGAGTTCCACGTGGGGCTCGTTCACGGCCGGCTGTCGGGCATCGACAAGGCCGCGGTGATGCGCGACTTCAACGACTGCCGCGTCGCGTTGCTCGTGGCGACGACCGTGATCGAGGTCGGTGTCGACGTGCCCAACGCGTCGCTGATGGTGATCGAGCATGCCGAGCGCTTCGGCCTCGCGCAGCTGCATCAGCTGCGCGGACGGGTGGGGCGGGGCACGGCGGACTCGGTCTGCATCCTGCTGTTCCAGCCGCCGCTGTCGCTGACCGCAAAGGAGCGCTTGAAGACGATGCGCGAGACGCAGGACGGCTTCGAGATCGCGCGGAAGGATCTCGAGTTGCGCGGTCCTGGCGAGTTCCTCGGGCATCGGCAGTCGGGAGAGGCTTTGCTGCGCTTCGCGGACCTGCAGAGCGATCAGGAGCTGGTCGATGCGGCGCGCGAGGCGGCGGTGGGGATGCTGGCCGATGATCCGGCGGCCGTGGATCGTCATCTGCAACGCTGGCTGCGGGGTGGAGAGGAGCTGTTGAAGGCTTGACCGACAGACCCTGTGAACATCAAGCACAGGACATGATTTCGTTCGCCATCCATGATCACCGCTTCAACCTGCGCGCAGCCGCAGTCTGTCTTCGCGACGATGAAGTGCTGCTGCATCGCCTCGCTGGGGATGCGATCTGGGCCTTGCCGGGCGGGCGCGTGGAAGCCGGGGAAGAGGCGTCGCACGCGGTCGTTCGCGAACTCGCCGAGGAGACGGGAGAGGCTGTGGGTCCTCGGCGTGGTCGCGGCAGGCGGGGGCTACCGCGCGATGATGCATGTCGTCTCGGACCTCCTGGCGGTCGGTGTCTGGCACATCGGACTGTTCATCGTGGCGACCGGCAGCCACGGCGACGGCACGGCCCGCGCGTTGTTGCATTGCCTCGAGGAATGGGCCATCGCCAATGGGGCGACGTGGCTGCGCCTCGGTGTCGTCGTGGGGAACGTGCGTGGCGAACGCTTCTGGGAGCGCTGCGGCTTCGTCGCGTCGCGCAGGCGCGAGGGACTGGTCATGGGACGCCAGGTCGATACGATCCGCAACATGGCGAAGCCGCTCGCCGGCGGCTCGCTGTCCGGCTATCTGGCCCGGGTGCCGCGGGACGACCCGCGATCGCCATGAGCGTCGCGAGACCGCTCGGCGAGGGTCACGCGCTCCGCGACATTCCATGATCGCCAGGCAATACCTGATCGACCTGCGCCTCAAGCGCGCCGACATCCCGTCGTTCGACACCTATCCCTTCTCGCTGCCGGCATTCCGGCATCTCGACGTCCTGCGTTTCCACGCGACGGTGACCTTCCTCGTCGGCGAGAACGGCACCGGCAAGTCGACTTTGCTCGAAGCGATCGCCGTGGCCTGCGGCTTCAACGCCGAAGGCGGTACGAAGAACTTCAACTTCGGGACGCGCGCATCGCATTCGCCGCTGCACGAGTTCATCCGCATCGCGAAGGGCGTGCGATCGCCGAAGGACGGGTTCTTCCTGCGGGCCGAGGGTTTATCCAACGTGGCGACGGAGATCGAGAGGCTCGACGTCGGCGACTCATACGGTGGCAGGTCGCTGCACGAGCAGTCGCATGGCGAGTCTTTCCTCGCGCTGATGATGAAGCGCTTCGGCGGCCAGGGCCTCTACCTGCTCGACGAGCCCGAAGCGGCGTTGTCGCCGCAACGAAAACTGGCCGCGCTGTCGCGCATCTACGACCTCGTGCTCGACGATTCGCAGTTCGTCATCGCCACGCATTCGCCGATCCTCATGGCCTACCCGGACGCGTGCATCTACGCGTGCACGGTGGACGGGCTGGCACCGATCGCCTACGAGCACACCGAGCACTTCCAGGTGACGCGCGACTTCCTCGCGAATCCGGCGCGCATGCTGCGCGTGCTGATGGGGCGGTAGGCACGCGGCTCGTCACGCGCGCCGTGCGATTGCTGCAACGGTTGGCTTGGCAAGGCGAGCTGCAACAACTGACAATACGAGCTCGCTGCTTCAGCGGCCTTCGCCGCCCGGGCATCCAGCTCGTCATCCGCTCTCGCCGATCGCCGATGTCCGTCGCAATGTCGGCGGACGTGTTCAAGCAGATCAAGGCTGGCCAGGTCGCCCAGAAGTAGAACCTGCAAAGACCGTCGCGCACGTTCGGCCGATTCATTTCACCCAAGGAACTCCATGAAAATCGTTGGCATCGTGTTGATCGTCGCCGGCGCACTCGGCCTGCTCTACGGCGGGTTCAGCTACACCAAGGACACGACCGCCGCCAAGATCGGCCCCATCGAGCTGTCGGTGAAGAAGAAGGAGACGATCAACGTGCCGGTATGGGCCGGCGTCGGGGCGATCGCGGTCGGCGGGCTGCTGCTCGTGTTCGGCAGCAAGCGCAAGTAGCCCGACACCCGAGACGCTGGATCGCCTCGACGCGCGCGCCGCGTCCAACGCGAACGCCGAAGCACGGTGTCAGCGGCGTTCGCGGAGTGCCCACGGGAGGCACGACAATACGACGCCGAACGCGGCGAGTCCGAGGCCGGACGCCGGCGTGGTGCCCGACACGGACAGCACGCCGGCGGCGATCAGCGACGCGGCGACCGCGAGCATCGCAACCGTTGCGGCTCGTTGTCCGATCCAGCCGGCCAGCGCGACGAGGACAGCCAGACTCCCGGCCGCCAGCACGATCGCCGCGGCCACGGACGAGATGCCCTTGCCGACGTCGGTCGTGCCGAAATGCAACACGCCAATCAACAAGGCGGTTTCGTAAAGCACGATCAGGGGCAGGGGACGACGCATCGAATGGGCCCGCGAAACGCGGCTCGCGAGCGAGCCGCGGATGGTCAACGGATGTCGCCGTATCCGTCGAAGACACCGGAGAAGAAATCGTAGAGCGATCCGGAGTTGTTGATGATGGCGTTGGCGGCGGCGATGGCACCGATCACCAGCGGCACGAGTCCGCCACCGGCCTGTTCACAATCTACGAGCGAAAGTTCTTGCATGGATATCCCCTGAATGGTTGAAGTCGATCGATCGATGGCGTTACAACGTCGGCGTGTAGTCCTTGCCCATCTCGGCGAGCAGGGCGACCGCGGCGCGCGCGGCGGCGCCGATGGTCACGCCGGTGTCGTAGGCGGAGAAGCCGCCGGCTACGATGTCGATTTCGTGCGACAGGATCGTCATGATGATTTCCTTCAAGAAGCAAACGGTGGATGAAAGCGCCGAGCGCCCGAGTGGCGATGCGGCAGGTCCAGTGTCGGCGATGCCGCGGATCGCGTCGCTGGCCCAGTCGGGCGACCTGATTCGAACGTTGTGGAGTCGGCTTTTGTCAGGCAGTCGTGCGTCGGCCCACCCGGCGAAGCGGCGCAGGATCATGAAGCTGAGGGAAGTGGGGTCTTGCGTGATCGTGCGCACCGCAGTGCTCGCGACGATCGCTGCGAAAGCCTTGGCCGCCGACCTGCCACCGGTGCAGGAGGGCGACTGGATCGTCAGGGACTTCCCCTTCCACACCGGCGAAGTCCTGCCCGAACTGAAGATCCACTACACGACCATCGGCGATCCGAAGGGCGAGCCCGTGCTGATCCTGCATGGCACGGCGCAGTCCGGGGCGGTGATGCTGGCGCCGCAGTTCGCGGGCGAACTGTTCGGTCCGGGGCAGCCGCTCGATGCGAGTCGCTACTACGTGATCCTGCCGGACGCGATCGGTCACGGGAAGTCGAGCAAGCCGTCGGACGGCCTGCGCACCGCCTTCCCGAAGTACGACTACGACGACCTCGTCGACGCGGATCATCGGCTGCTGACCGAGCATCTCGGCGTGAAGCACCTGCGGCTCGTGCTGGGCAACTCGATGGGCGGCATGGAGACGTGGATCTACGCGACGCGGCAGCCGGGCTTCATGGACATCGCCGTGCCGATGGCGTCGTTGCCGTCGCCGATGTCGGGGCGCAACTGGATGCTGAGACGACTCATCGTGGACTCGATCCGCACCGATCCCGACTGGATGAACGGCAACTACACGAAGCAGCCGCGCAGTGCGCAGTTCGCATCGGTCTTCTTCGCGTTCGCGACGGCTGGCGGCAACCAGGCCCTGCAACGGATCGCACCGACCGCCGAGAAAGCGGATGCGCTGGTCGACCAGCGGCTCGCGGCACCTTTCACGGCCGACGCCAACGACGTGCTCTACCAGTGGGCCTCGTCGCACGACTACGACCCGTCGGCCGGCCTCGACCTTATCCAGGCGACGCTGTTGTCGATCAACTCCGCCGACGATGAACGCAATCCGCCCGAGCTGGGCACGCTCGATCGCGAAATCAAGCGCGTGAAGAACGGTCGTCTTCTGCTGATCCCGGCCAGCGACCAGACGGCGGGACACGGCACGACGTTCGTTGCCAGGTGGTGGACGAAGGATCTCGACGCATTGCTGAACGCGGCTCCGCGGGTCGCAGTGCCGCGCTGATGGGCAACCCCTTCACCGACGAACCGGCGACTCCTGAAGCGCGTGTCGTACAGCGGACGTTCGAGCTCGTCACAGGCGGCATCGTGCTGGGGATTGGTGCCGCGTTGCTCGGCTTGACGATCTTGGTGCTCGCGAAGGCGGCGTGGATGGCGATCCGCCAGGAGACCGCGCCTGCCGGCATGACCTGGGTGCAGTCGACCGTCATGGTGTGCGCGCTCGCGTTGGCCGTCTTCTTTGTCCAGGTCGGTGCCCGGCTCGTCTGGCATCGGCCCACTGCGCACGGATCGCTGCTCTCGGCGGCTGGCTGGGCAACGCTCGGCTTCGCCTTCGTGGGGATTGCCGCAGCGACGTCGATCACAGCGGTCAGGTCGGGCGGCGCCATGCCGATCGGAGCGGACCTCGGCCTTCTGCTATTCGCGACCCCTTGCTTTCTCCGGGCGCATCAGCTGCACCGCCGGTCGCGCCTGCCGCGCTGAGCGTTCCCGCGGTGTCAGCTATCCGATCTCGTTGATCGACGCGTGCGCGTCAGGTCGGTCACGGCGAGGATCAGGCCGAGACCCGTTAGCACCACGCCGGCTGCCGAAGCGCTCGACGACGTGGCGCTGACCAACAGGCCTCTGGCGAAGACCACGACGCCGGTGATCCGGTAGATGCTCGTCGCACGATGCGCCGCTCGCGAGGTCGCCAGCAGCGCGACCGGCAGGCACACGGCACCGAGACCCAGGATCACCGCGACCGTGTTCGACCCTGCACCCGCAAAGAGAGGCGTGTCGGCGAGCTGGAGCATGCACAAGAGCCAGCTGCCTTCCAGAATGAAGAGCATGACCAGGCGATCGGCAAACGACACGGACATGGATGTATCCGGCTGGACCCGACGGTGAGTCGGACCCAGCGGTATCACTCAGATTCGGCCGTAGCCGTCGAAAAATCCGTCGGAGAAATCACTCAGATAACCGGATGCGCTGATGACCGCCAGCCCCTGCGCGAGCAGTGCGATCGGATTTCCCCCACCGACTCGCTGGCTGTCTTCAAAAGAAAGTTCTTTCATGATCGTTCCTCAAAGGTTGTGGTTCGCATCGCGATCGATCAGGACTCGCGACCTTCGCGCACGCGGTGCCTTCTGGCAGTCCCCCGGATGGGCGACATTGAACGGCCCGCACACGATCCTCAAAGGGTCGGTGTGTACAGCGCGCCGGCTTCGATGAACTTGTCGACGAGCGTCCTGTGTGGCACTGCCAATCGTGTGGCCTGTGTCGTTTTGCGCCGAGCTCCCGGACACGCGATCCAGGTCATGGGTCAAGATTTTCATGGGTTGCTTCTTGATGAATTTCGAAGGACGGTATCCCCGAAGCAGGGGCAGGACGCCGGGACGTTGCGACGGTGATCGGTGGCGTCTCGAGCGTGCGCTTCGGAGCATTTTCCGGAACTCCCCATGACGGGCCACTTCGATCGAACGAGTTCGATCTCGAGCCACCCTCGCGTTCAGCGAAAGCGGCTCACGATCTCTTCGACCAGCAATTGCCCGGCGGGATGCAGCTCCGTGCCGTTTCGCGTCAGCAGATAGCGCTCGCGTACCGCCCAACCATCGGCGAGCAGGACAACGCCGATCTCCATCGTCTGGCGATGCCGCAGCGCCGCCGACTCCGGCAGCACGCCGACCCCCACCCCCGCTTCGATCATCCGGCACATCGCATCGAAGCCGTGCAGGCGGATCCGCTGGCGGTAGGTCCGACCCGATCCCTCGACCACACGCGACAGGAAGCTGTGAAGCGTGCTGCCCACGTGCATGCCGACGTGATCCTCGTCGAGCGTGTCGATGAAGGCGATGCGCTTGCGGCGAGCGAGCCGGTGATGCTTCGGCACGACCAGCACGAGCCGGTCCGTGCTGAAGTGGACGACGTCGAGTCCTTCGGGTTCGACGAAGCCCGCGACGATCCCGAGATCGGTCGTCCCCTCGCGGACCGCACGCGCGATGTCGGCGTTGAGCCGTTCCTGCAGGTCGATGTCCACATCGGGATGCCGGGTCAGGAAGCTCGCGAGGATCTCCGGCAGGAACTCGCTGACCGCCGTCGTGTTCGCGAACACGCGCACGTGGGCGCGCAGGCCGTACGCGTACTGCTGCAGGTCGCCATCGAGGCGCTCGACCTGCGACAGCATCGTCCGGCTGTGGTGGATCAGCGCTTCACCGGCTGCGGTCGCCTTGACGCCGCGGGCGCCGCGATCGAAGAAGCGCATGCCGCCGCGCTGTTCCAGGTTCTGGATGCGCGCACTGACGGCCGCCAGGGATCGATGCATGCGCGTCGCCGCGGCGCTGAAGCTGCCGGTCTCCGCGATCAGTACGACCAGCTTGAGGTCGTCGAGGTCGAATTGCATGGTTCGAAGATAACACCAGCCTTCGTTTAATCCGAAGGGTGGTCCCGGAAAAACCCGATGGCGCCTCCCTCGCGATCCGTGCACGATGTCGGTCTTCCCGAGGAGACCCGCACGATGAACGTGCCCCCCGCCGGCGCCATGACCGGTCCTGATGCGGTGGTCGATCCGTCTGCGTGGATCGGACGGACCGATACGCTGCGGGACGTCGCCACTCCGACACCGATCGCCGCGCTGGCGGCGACGCTCGACAACGGCAATCCGACGCTCGCCGAAGACGCGCTGCCGCCGCTGTGGCACTGGCTCTATTTCCTGCCGCGGCCGAAGCGCTCCGAGATCGGTTCCGATGGTCACGCCGCGCGCGGCGGGTTCCTGCCGCCGGTGCCGTTGCCGCGACGCATGTGGGCCGGTGGCCGACTCGGATGGTCGGGTCCGATCCACAGCGGCGACGCCATCACCCGCGTCTCGCGGGTCGACAACGTGTCGACGAAGAGCGGCAAGTCGGGTGACCTGGTCTTCGTCCTGGTGAAGCACGTGATCTCGACCGGGCACGGCGTCGCGCTGACCGAGGAACACGACATCGTCTATCGCGATGCACCCGCCGCGGGATCGATCGCGCCGACGCCGCCGCGAGCGCGTATCGACGAGGCGTGGTCACTGCGCGTCGTGCCCGACGCCGTACTGCTGTTCCGCTATTCGGCGCTGACCTTCAACGGTCATCGCATTCACTACGACCGTCGCTACGTCACCGAGGTCGAGGGCTATCCGGGCCTGATCGTGCACGGTCCCTTGATCGCGACGATGCTGGCCGAGCTGCTGCGAAGCCATCTGCCCGACGCGGTGCTCATGCGCTTCGAGTTCCGCGCGGTAGGTCCTTTATTCGACATCGCGCCCTTCGACGTCTGCGGCCGTCCGTCCGACGACGGACGCAGCGTCGACCTGTGGGCGCGCAACGCCGACGGCGGGCTGGCGATGCAAGCCACCGCGACGCTCGCCGTGGCGACCTGAATTGACCCCAGTCGACTGCGATCGACGCCAGAAGAAAACCCAGGAGACCTCATGAAACAAGCCCTCTCGCGCTTCTCGACCGCCTGCCTGCTCGCGCTCGTCGCGACCACCGCCGCCTTCGCCCAGGGCACGGCCAAACCCGCGGAACTGAAGGTCGGGATCACCACCTTCACGTCGGGCGCGGCCTCGGTGTTCGGCGTGCCCGCGAAGACGGCGGCCGAAATCTGGATCGACGACTTCAACGCGGCCGGCGGCATCGGCGGCGTCAAGCTGGTGCCGGTGTTCGTGGACGAAGGCCTGGGCGGCGACAAGTTCCTGTCCGAGTACCGCCGCGTCGTGCAGGACCAGAACGTCACGGTCATGCTCGCGTCGATCTCGAGCGGCAACTGCAACGTCGTCGCACCGGTCGCCGAGGACCTGAAGGTCATGAACATCATGTGGGACTGCGGGACTGAGAAGGTGCTGGAAGAGAAGCGCTACAAATATGTCTTCCGCACCACGTCCAACGCGACGACGGAAATGGTCGCGGCCGTGTTGCACCTGCTGCGGACCAAGCCCGACTTCAAGACCATCGCGGTCGTCAACCAGGACTATGCGTGGGGTCGTGATTCGTGGGAGCTGTTCCGCAACACGCTGATGACCTTGAAGCCCGACACGAAGGTCGTCGGCGAGTTCTTCCCCAAGTTCGGCGCGCCCGATTTCTCGACCGAGATCACGCGCCTGCAGGCGTTGAAGCCCGATGTCGTGCTGTCGACGGCGTGGGGCGGTGACCTCGACACGTTCGTACGCCAGGCTGGCCAGCGCGGCCTGATGAAGAACGCGCAGTTCGTCCTGCCACTCGCTGAGAGCTCGCTCGAACGGCTCGGCAAGGACATGCCCGACGGCGTCATCGTCGGCATGCGTGGCGACGCGTACTTCGCGGACCCCGAGTTCAAGGACGACGCCAAGGTCAAGGCCTTCACGCAGAAGTTCAAGGCGAAGACCGGTAACTATCCGATCTATCCCGTCTCGCACGTCACGCAGGGTCTGCAGGCGCTGACCGACGCATACGCGGCGGCGATCAAGGCCAACGGCGGCCAGTGGCCGTCGACCGAGCAGGCCGCCGATGCGCTGCGCACGCTCGAGTTCCGTTCGCTGTCGCGGCCGATTCGCATGCGGGCCGACGGTCAGGCGCTGCAGGGCCAGTTGCTCGGCGTGACGCGCACACCCGCAGGCGGCGCGTTCGCGGCGATCGACCAGCTGACCTACATCCCCGCCGACCTGGTCACGACGCCGGTGGGGCAGAAGTCACCGGAGTGGGTCAAGACGCTCAAGCCGGAACTGATCAAGAGCGATCGCATCAAGAACGTCGGCGCCGCCGTGGTCCCGAAGTAGGAATGCGCGACCCGCGATCGACGGCATGAATCTCGACCTCTTCATCCTGGCGCTGGCCGACGGCATCTCCTACGCGAGCCTGCTGTTCTTGGTCGCGCTCGGGCTGACGCTGATCTTCGGCGTGCTGCGCATCCTCAACGTCGCGCACGGCAGCCTCTACGCCTTCGGCGGCTACCTCGCGGCGACGCTGTCGCTGGCGGTCGCCGGGCGCGAGCCGTCGACGGGGACGCTGCTGCTCTGCTTGGTCGGCGCGGCGCTGATCGTCGGGATCGTCATCGGCAGCATCCTCGAGCTCGGCCTGCTGCGCCGCGTGCAGGACCGCGATCCAGTGGTCAAGCTACTGATCACGTTCGCGGCGTTCATGATCTTCGAGGACATCCAGCGTCTCGTGTGGGGTGCATCGCCGTACTCGGCGCCCGAGATCGTGGTGCGCTTCGGCACCATCGATGTCGCCGGCGGCACCTTCACGCGCTACCAGTTGCTGTTCATCCCGGGCGTGGCGCTCGCGACCTACGCGGCGCTGCTGCTGTTCCTGAAGAACACGTCGCTCGGCAAGCAGGTCGTGGCGGTGACGCACGACCGCGAGGTCGCCACCGCGATCGGCATCGACGCGCGGCGCATCGGCTACCTGGTGTTCATCGTCGGCGCGGTGCTCGGTGCGCTCGGTGGCGCGCTGACGGCACCGACGACCTCGCTGCTGCCCGGCGTCGGGACCGAGATGATCGTGTTGTCGTTCGCGGTCGTCGCCACCGCCGGCATGGGCCAGATCACCGGCGCGCTGATCGCCGCATTGCTGATCGGTCTCGCCCGATCGATCGCGCTGTACACGCTGCCCGAGCTCGAAGTGGTCGTGCCTTACCTGATCATGCTGGCCGTGCTGCTGGTGCGGCCGAACGGCCTGTTGACGGTCGCAGAGAGCAGGAAGATCTGATGGTCCGGTCAAAGTTGCTCGTCATCGGTGTGCTCGTTGCGGCGATCGCGTGCTTCGTCGTCGGCCTGCTCGTGCCGTGGGTTCGCACCACGGCCATCATCGGCCTCTGCTACGCGCTGGCAGCACTCGGCGTGACGGTGCTGCTACGCGCCGGCCAGATCTCGTTCGGCCACGCGCTGTACGCGCTGGTCGGCGGCTACGCGGTCGGCTTCGTCGGTCGCGCGTTCCCGGCGCTCGACGGCCTGCTGCTGATCGCGGCCGGCACGGCAGCGGCGATCGTTGTGGGCGGGATCATCGGCCTCTTCGTCGTGCGCTATCGCGCGATCTTCTTCGGCATGCTCAACCTCGCCATCTCGATGGTGCTGTTCTCGTTCGCGAGCAAGCTGTTCGAGGTCACCAACGGCAGCGACGGCCTGCGCATCGCGCGACCGACGCTGGCCGGCATGACGCTCGAACGGGCGGACTTCGAGACCTGGATGCTCGCGGCCACGCTGGTCGCGGCGGTCCTGCTCGGCTGGTTCGTGCAGCGCTACTTCGAGTCGGCGGCCGGCGAGGCGCTGGCCGGCGTCAAGACCAACGAGACGCGGCTCGAGTATCTCGGCCTGTCGTCGTACCGCATCCTGTGGAACGGCTACGTGCTGTCGGCCGGACTGGTCGGCCTGTCGGGCTCGATCTTCGCCGTCGTGCAGGGCCTCGTCACACCCGAACTCGGCTACTGGCTGCGCTCGGGCGAGTACGTCTTCATCGCGATCCTCGGCGGCTCGGGCCACGCGCTCGGCGCCTTCCTCGGCACGCTGGTCTTCGAGTGCGTGAAGCTGATCGCCGGCGCGTACTTCGCAGGTGTCTGGCAACTGATGCTCGGGGTCGTGCTGATCGTCGTGATCCTGATCGCGCCGAACGGCATCGTCGGTGCGTTCCGACGTCGCAAGGCGGCGGTCGCACGATGACGACGCTGCTGCGCGCCGAGGGCCTGTCGCTGAAGTTCGGCGGCGTGGTCGCGGCCGATGGCATCGACTTCACGCTGGAAGAAGGCGAACGCCTCGCGGTGATCGGCGCCAACGGCGCCGGCAAGACGACCTTCATCAACATCTGTACCGGCTTCATCCGGCCGGATGCCGGAACCATCTGGTTCAACGGGCACGACGTCACGTCGAAGTCGCCGCGGCAGATCGTGCGCCTCGGCCTCGGCCGCTCGTTCCAGCTGCCGCAGCTCTTCGTCGACCACACGGTGCGGCAATGTCTTGAACTCGGTGCCGTGGGACGCAGCGGCCGGCTGAGCTGGTTCAGGTCGCTGGCCGCGAGCGTCGATGCGGTCGAGGTCGATCACGCGCTCGAACTCGTCGGGCTGCGCGAGCGTGCCCACGAGCCGGCGTCGTCGTTGCCCGAAGGACTGCGCAAGTTGCTCGACGTCGCGATGGCGCTGATGCTGCAACCGAAGCTGCTGATCATGGACGAGCCCACCAGCGGCGTCGCGTCCGAGGACAAGCACGGCCTGATGGAGACCGTGATGGCCGCACTCGACGAGCGCAAGGTGACGAGCTGGTTCGTCGAGCACGACGTCGAAGTCGTCACGCGCTACGCCACGCGCGTCGCCGCGTGGATCTCGGGCCGCATCGCTGCGGACGGCACGCCCGAGCACGTGATGAACGACGAACGCGTGAAGCGTGAGGTCTTGGGAACCCGCTAGATGCTCACCCTCGACACCGTCTCGGTCGACCTCGCACGCACGGCCGTGCTGCGCAAGGTCAGCGCGCGCCTCGATGCCGGTTCGACGGTCGCGGTCGTCGGTCGCAACGGCGCCGGCAAGACGACGCTGCTGCGCGCGATCATGGGACTGACGCCGGTGCGCGAAGGCCGCATCGTGTTCGACGACGTCGACCTCGTGCCACTCGCCGGCCATTGCCGAGCACGACACGGCATCGGCTATGCGCCGGAGAACCGCGGCATCTTCCCGACCCTGACGGTCGAGCAGAACCTGCGGCTGCCCTGTGAGGTGCAGATGCTGAGCGCCGCCGAGACCGACGCGCGTCTCGCGACCACGCTGGAAGTCGCGCCGCAGTTGCGCGACATGCTCGCGCGTTCCGGCGCGGCGCTGTCGGGCGGGCAGGGGAAGATGGTCGCGCTCGGCCGCGCGCTGATGATCGGCACGCGCATGGTCCTGCTCGACGAACCCTTCCAGGGCCTGGCACCGGTGCTCGCCGCGCAGTACGGCGAAGCGCTGGTTCGGCTGCGCCAGGCACGCCCGACGCTGTGCGTCGTCCTCACCGAATCCAACGGGTCGCTGCTCGGCGACCTGCCCGACCAGATCCTGATGCTCGAGCGCGGCGCGCTACGTTCGAACGTCGAATCGAATTGACGGAGCACTGCATGGAAACGATGTTCATCGATGGGAAGTGGATCGCCGCGCAGAGCGGCGAGACGATCGACGTGGTCGCGCCGGCCGACGGACAGGTCTTCGACCGCATCGGTCGCGGCGGCATGTACGAGATCGACCTCGCGGTGCGCGCCGCGCGCAAGGCGCGCTCGGGCGCATGGGGCCGCATGAGCGCGACGGAGCGCGGCCGCATCCTGACGAAGATCGGTGTTGGCGTGCTCGACGCGATCGACCTGTTCGCACCGATCGAGGCCCGGGACACCGGCAAGCCGATGACGACCGCGCGTAACGACATTGTCGTGCTCGCGCGCTACTTCGAGTTCTACGGCGCCGCGGCCGACAAGGTCCACGGCGAGGTGATCCCCTTCCTCGACGGCTACGCCGTGCAACTGCTGCGCGACCCGCTCGGCGTCACCGCGCACATCATTCCGTGGAACTATCCGGCGCAGATGCTCGGCCGCACGCTCGCCCCCGCGCTCGCGATGGGCAATGCCGCGGTGCTGAAGCCCGCCGAGGACACGAGTCTGTCGGCGTTGAAGTTCGCCGAGATCGCGATGGCCGCGGGCCTGCCGGCAGGCGCGCTCAACATCGTCACCGGCTACGGCCACGAGGCCGGTGCCGCGCTTACCGCGCACCCGGACATCAACTTCGCGACCTTCACCGGCTCGAATGAGGTCGGTACGATGGTGCAAAGGGCGACGGCCGCCAACGTCGTCAAGTGCGTGCTCGAACTGGGCGGCAAGTCGCCGCAGATCGTGTTCGCCGACGCCGACCTCGATCGCGCGGTGCCGATCATCGTCAAGGCGATCATCCAGAACGCCGGCCAGACCTGCACGGCCGGCAGCCGGTTGCTGATCGAGCGCAAGGCCTACGACGAAGTCGTCGGACGCGTCGCGGAGGCGTTCTCGAAGACGCGCGTCGGCACGCCCGAGATGGACCTCGACTGCGGACCGGTGATGAATCCGGCGCAGCTCGCGCGCGTACAGGGGTTCATCGACGCGGCGAAGTCTGACGGCATTCCGGTGCTGGCCGAAGGCAAGCTGGCCGCCGGACTTCCGTCGGGCGGTTATTACGCGACGCCGACACTGTTCGGACCCGTGCCGCGTAATAACAAGCTTGCCCGCGACGAGGTCTTCGGGCCGGTTCTGGCCGCGTTCCCTTTCGCCGACGAGGCCGACGCGATCGCGCTCGCCAACGGCACCGACTACGGCCTGCTCGCGGCCGTGTGGACCGAGAATGCCGGCCGCCTCACGCGGGTCGCGAAGGCGGTGCAGGCGGGCCAGGTCTTCATGAACTGCTACGGCGCGGGCGGCGGCGTCGAGCTGCCGTTCGGTGGGACGAAGCGCAGCGGACACGGACGCGAGAAGGGTCTGCTCGCGCTCGAAGAGATGAGCAGCACCAAGACGCTGGTCCATTATCACGGTTGAACACGAGGAGATAGCCATGAATCAATTGCAAGGAAAGGTCGCGATCGTGACCGGCGCCGCGAGTGGCTTCGGCGCGGAGATCGCGCGACAGTACGTGGCGCAGGGCGCCAGGGTCGTCGTCGCCGACCTCAACGAAGCCGGCGCGAAGATGGTCGCCGGCACGCTCGGCGATGCGGCCATCGCGGTGACGTGCGACGTGTCGAAGGAAGCCGACATCCAGGCGCTGGTCGCGAAGACGCTCGAGCACTTCGGCAGCTTCGACATCGTCGTCAACAACGCCGGCACCACGCACCGCAACCAGCCGTTGATGGATGTCGGTGAGGACTGGTTCGATCGCTGCTTCGCGGTCAACGTGAAGTCGATCTTCCACATGACGCGCGCGGTGGTTCCGGTGTGGCGCAAGGCCGGCAACGGCGGCGTGATGCTCAACATCGGCTCGACCGCCGGCATCCGTCCGCGGCCGGGACTGACCTGGTACAACGCGTCGAAGGGCGCGGTGAACCTGATGTCGAAGTCGCTCGCGGTCGAGCTCGGCCCCGACCGCATCCGCGTCAACGCGATCTGTCCGGTGATGGGCGAATCGGGGCTGCTCGAATCGTTCATGGGCATGCCCGACACGCCCGAGAACCGCAAGAAGTTCATCGCGACGATCCCGCTCGGACGACTCGCGAAGCCAAGCGACATCGCGGCCGCGGCCGTGTTCCTCGCCAGCGACGCCGCCGAGTTCATCAGCGGCGTCGAGTTCCCGGTCGACGGCGCGCGGACGGTCTGACGATGACCCGTGAGCTCCCAGCACCGGATCGCTTCCAGGAGATGCGCGAAGCACTCCGCGGCCTGACCGCCACCTACGACTCCGCCTATTGGCAGAAGGTCGATCACGAACGCGGCTACCCGGTCGCCTTCGTCGACGCGCTGACGACCGCGGGCTGGATGGCGGCCCTGATCCCCGAGGAGTTCGGTGGCTCGGGCCTGGGCCTGGCCGAGGCGTCGGTGATCATGGAAGAGATCAATCGATCGGGCGGTAACGCGGGCTCGTGCCACGGCCAGATGTACAACATGGGCACGTTGCTGCGCCATGGTTCCGCTGAACAGAAGCAGCATTACCTGCCGAAGATCGCGAGCGGTGAACTACGCCTGCAGTCGATGGCCGTCACCGAACCGACCACCGGCACCGACACGACGAAGATCAAGACGGTCGCGGTAAAGAAGGGCGACAAGTACGTCGTCAGCGGCCAGAAGGTGTGGATCTCGCGCATCCAGCATTCGGACCTGATGATCCTGCTCGCCCGCACGACGCCACTTGCCGAGGTCACGAAGAAGTCCGAGGGCATGTCGATCTTCATCGTCGACCTGCACCAGGCGATCGGCAAGGGTATGACCGTGCGGCCCATCGCCAACATGGTCAATCACGAGACCAACGAGGTGTTCTTCGACGAGCTCGAGATCCCGGTCGGGAACCTGATCGGCGAGGAGGGCAAGGGCTTCAAGTACATCCTCGACGGCCTCAACGCGGAGCGCACGCTGATCGCGGCCGAGTGCATCGGCGACGGCTGGTGGTTCGTCGAGCATGCGCGCGACTACGCGAACGATCGCGTGGTCTTCGACCGTCCGATCGGCAAGAACCAGGGCGTGCAGTTCCCGATCGCCGAGAGCTACATCGAACTCGAAGCCGCGAACCTGATGCGCTTCAGGGCGT
The DNA here is from genome assembly GCA_025356395.1 of Betaproteobacteria bacterium. Taxonomy (GTDB): domain Bacteria; phylum Pseudomonadota; class Gammaproteobacteria; order Burkholderiales; family Burkholderiaceae_D; genus CAHJXF01. Next base: position 15,379 of record JANXTA010000119.1, on the reverse strand, counting down.
GCGAGCTGTTCGATGCCAAGCAGCCGTGCGGCGCCGAATCCAACATGGCGAAGTACCTCGCCGCGAAGGCGTCGTTCGAGGCGGCCAACGTCTGCATGCAGACGCATGGCGGCTTCGGCTTCGCGGCCGAGTACGACGTGGAGCGCAAGTTCCGCGAGACGCGGCTGTACCAGGTGGCGCCGATCTCGACGAACCTGATTCTTTCGTATGTGGCGGAGCACGTGCTGGGGCTGCCCCGATCTTTTTGAAGTCCGCCCTCCCCCTCTGGGGCAGGGCGGACTGCGTACCTGGAGTCATCGATGTCCCTCCCACTCGCCAACATCACCGTCGTCTCCCTCGAACACGCGATCGCCGCGCCCTTCGCAACGCGCCAGCTCGCGGACCTCGGCGCGCGCGTCATCAAGATCGAACGGCCCGGTGTCGGCGACTTCGCCCGCGCCTACGACGAGCGCGTACACGGCATGGCGTCGCACTTCGTTTGGGTCAACCGCGGCAAGGAGAGCCTCACGCTCGACCTCAAGCACGCGGATGCGATCGACGTCCTGAAAAAACTCGTGGCGAAGGCCGATGTCCTGGTGCAGAACCTCGCGCCCGGTGCCGCCGCGCGCATGGGCCTGTCGGCGGAAACCTTGCGACCGACGCATCCCGGCCTGATCGTCTGCGACATCTCGGGTTATGGCGCGGACGGTCCCTATCGCGACAAGAAGGCCTATGACCTGCTGATCCAGAGCGAGGCGGGCTTCCTGTCGGTGACGGGCTCCGAGGACCAGCCCGCGAAGGCCGGCTGCTCGATCGCCGACATCGCGGCCGGCATGTACGCGTACAGCAGCATCCTCGCCGCGCTCTACTCGCGCCAGAAGGACGGCATCGGTTCGCACATCGACGTGTCGATGCTCGAGTCGCTGGTGGAGTGGATGGGCTATCCGATGTATTACGCGTTCGAAGGCGCCACGCCGCCCGCCCGCTCGGGTGCCGAGCACGCGACGATCTATCCCTACGGACCGTTCCGCGCGGGCGATGGCAAGGTGGTGATGCTCGGGTTGCAGAACGAACGCGAGTGGCTGCTGTTCTGCGAGAAGGTGCTCGGCAACGCGTCGGTCGCGACCGACGCGCGCTTCGCGTCGAACAGCCTGCGCCATCGCAACCGCGACGCCTTGCGCGCGCTGATCCTCGAGACCTTCTCCACGCTGACCGCGGCCGACATCGTGGTCCGTCTCGATGCGGCACAGATCGCCAACGCAAGGATGAACACAATGGACGAGTTGTGGGCGCATCCGCAACTCGCCGCGCGCGATCACTGGCGCGACATCGACACGCCGCAGGGCCCGGTCCCCGCGGGCTTGCCGCCGGGCCGACACGATCGCTTCACCTACGCAATGGGCGCGGTCCCGGCGCTCGGTGCGCAGACCGACGCCATCCTCGCGGAGCTTGGCGTCGATGCGGGAAGGCTCGACGCGATGCGGATCGCGGGCGCGATCTGAGCACGGCTCCTAGGCAAACTCCCGATGGTCGTTCCTGAGCCACCCGGGTTTCAATGCGAGCGGCCTCTTCCGTACCGGACTTCCCGATGATCGACATATCTTCCAGCCTGCTCACCGCACGCAGTTTCCTGTTCGTGCCGGCCAACCGAACCGATCGCTACGCCAAGGCGCTGGCGTCCGGCGCCGACGTCGTGGTGATCGATCTCGAGGACGCGATCGCGCACGACGCGAAGGATCGCGCGCGCATGTTGCTCGATTCGGCGTGGGGCGACTTCGAGCACGAGGACCGCGTGGTGATCCGCATCAACGGACTCGATTCCCTGGAGCTGGCCGACGACGCCGCGCTCTGCGCATCGCTGGGGCCGGCCGGCGTGATGGTGCCGAAGGCCGAGAATCCCGAATCGCTCGAAGCGCTCTACGAGCGGCTCGGCGAGATCCCGCTGGTGCCGATGATCGAGAGCGCGGTCGGCTACGCGAACCTCGACGCCATCGCTCGAGCCAACGGCACGCTGCGCCTGGCTTTCGGCCACATCGACTTCCAGGCCGATCTCGGCATGGTCCCGGGCGCCGACCAGAACGAGCTCGCTCCCGCCCGCTTCGGCCTGGTGGTGGCCTCTCGAGCCGCGGGTATCGCGGGCCCGATCGACGGCATCACGCTCGAGACCAGCAAGGCCAGCGAGATCGTCCAGGCCACGCGGCGCGGCATCCGCTTCGGCTTCACCGGCAAGCTCTGCATCCATCCCGACCAGATCGATCCGGTCCACGCCGCGTTCGCGCCGAGTGCCGAAGACGCGGCCTGGGCGCGGCGCGTGGTCGAGGCGGCCGAGTCGTCGAAGGGTGCCGCGGTCAAGATCGACGGGCGCATGGTCGATCGCGCGGTGATCCTTCTGGCGGAGCGCGTGCTGGCGCTGGTGTCGCAGACCGATTCCCGGCGCACCTGACCGCTACACGAAACAGGGTGCCGATCGAGCGCCCGCACTGTTCATAACCACTGGAGACTTTCGATGAACAAGCTGACTGACGCCCTCGTCGCGGGCGTCGCCTGTATCGCGCTGCTCGCCGTGGCGCCCGCGAGCGCTCAGACCACGGCGCCGATCGTGATCAAGTTCAGCCACGTCGTGGCGACCGATACGCCGAAGGGCAAGGGGGCCGAACGCTTCAAGCAGCTTGCCGAAGAACGCACCAACGGCAAGGTCAAGGTCGAGATCTATCCGAACTCGGTGCTCTACAAGGACAAGGAAGAGCTCGAGGCGCTGCAGCTCGGCGCGGTGCAGATGCTCGCCCCCTCGGTGTCCAAGTTCGGGCCGCTCGGCGCGAAGGAGTTCGAGGCCTTCGACCTGCCGTTCATCTTCCCCGACAAGGCCGTGCTGGCGCGTGTGACCGAGGGTCCGATCGGCGCGTCGTTGTTCAGGAAGCTCGAGGACAAGGGCATCAAGGGCCTGGCCTACTGGGACAACGGCTTCAAGGACATGACGGCCAACAAACCGTTGCGCAATCCTGCCGACTTCAAGGGCCTGAAGATGCGCATCCAATCGAGCAAGGTGCTCGAGTCCGAGATCCGCACGCTGGGTGCGTTGCCGCAGGTGCTGGCGTTCTCCGAGGTCTACCAGGCGCTGCAGACCGGCGTCGTCGACGGCACCGAGAACACGCCGTCGAACATCTATTCGCAGAAGACGCACGAGGTGCAGAAGTACCTGACCGTCTCGAACCACGGCTATATCGGTTATGCGGTGATCGTGAACAAGAAGTTCTGGGAAGGCCTGCCGCCGGATATTCGCACGAGCCTCGAAGGCGCGATGAAGGACGCGACGCGTTACGCGAACGCGATCTCGCAGCAGGAGAACGATGATGCGCTGGCGAAAATCAAGGCATCGGGCCGCACCGAGATCATCCAGCTGACCGAAGCGCAGAAGGCCGAGTGGCGTAAGGCGCTGCAGCCGGTGTACGCCGAGATGGCGCCGCGGGTGGGCAAGGATCTGATCGAGGCGATTCGCAAGGAGGCGACGGCGATCGGCTACAAGTGACGGTACACGCCCTCCCCCGTCGGGGGAAGGAGCAGACCGCGCTCCGTTAAACTCGGGCTCATGCCAAATAGCCCCACGCCGAGCCCCGCATGACCCTCACGGAATTGCGTTACGTGGTGGCCGTGGCCAAGGAGCGCCACTTCGGCCGAGCTGCCGAATCCTGCTTCGTCAGCCAGCCGACCCTCTCCGTCGCGATCAAGAAGCTCGAGGACGAACTCGGCGTCACGCTGTTCGAGCGCGGCGGCAGCGAAGTCGGCATCACGTCGATCGGCATGCAGATCGTCGAGCAGGCCAAGCGGGTGCTAGAGCAGAGCTCGGCGATCAAGGAAATCGCAAAGTCGGGCAAGGACCCGCTCAACGAGCCGCTGCGCCTCGGCATCATCTACACCATCGGGCCTTACCTCCTCCCGCAGCTCGTCCGGAAGCTGATCGCCGATGCGCCGCAGATGGCCCTAATCCTGCAGGAGAACTACACGGCCAAGCTGATCGAGCAACTCAAGCACAGCGAGATCGATGCCGCGATCCTCGCCTTGCCGCTGCCCGAGGCGGGTCTGATGATCCAGCCGCTCTACGACGAGGAGTTCATCGTTGCGATCCCGCGCGATCATCCGTGGAAGACGCGCGAGTGCGTGACCGCGGCCGATCTCAAGGACGAGACGATGCTGCTGCTAGGCGCAGGACACTGCTTTCGCGACCAGGTACTGCAGGTCTGTCCGGAACTCGAACCGCTGCCGGTGGCGTCGTGGGCGCAGGACACCGGCATCCGCCGTACGTTTGAAGGCTCGTCGCTCGAGACGATCCGCCACATGGTGTCCAGCGGCATCGGCGTCACCGTGCTGCCGCGCACGTCGGTGCCATCCCCGTTGCCGGCCGACAGCCTGCTTCGCTACCTGCCGTTCGAGGACCCGGTGCCGGGTCGGCGTGTCGTGCTCGCATGGCGCAAGTCGTTCCCGCGCCGCGCGGCGATCGACGTCGTCCGCACGGCCGTGCGGGCCTGTCATCTCGACGGCATGACGCGGCTCGACCTCGCGCCGTTCTCGATCTGATCGGGGCGCCGGCAACGCGCGAGCGCTACCATCCATGATTCGTGCAATTCAAGGAGCGCCAGATGGCCAAGAAGAAGATCAAGTCCGAAGTCCCCGTCGATTCCGCGTCGATCCACATCGGTATCTCGCCGACCGATCGGGCGAGCGTCTCGAGCGCGCTGTCGCACGTGATGGCGGACACCTATTCGCTGTACCTGCAGACCCACAACTTCCACTGGAACGTCGAAGGTCCGATGTTCAACACGCTGCACCTGATGTTCGAGATCCAGTACAACGAGCTGTGGATGGCGGTCGACACGCTCGCCGAACGCATCCGCGCGCTGGGCTTCCCCGCACCGGGCACCTACAGCGAACTCGGCAGCCTGACGTCGATCGAGGAAGTGTCTGGCGTGCCTGCCGCGATGGACATGGTCAGCTACCTGGTCAAGGGTCACGAGGCTGTGACGCGTACTGCCCGCACGGCCTTCCAGGCTGCGGACAAGGCCGGCGACGAGTCGACCGCCGACGTGTTGACCCAGCGCCTGCAGGTTCACGAGAAGACGGCGTGGATGCTGCGCAGCATGCTGAAGTAGGGCGGGGCCCCGCAGGAGGTGCCGGACTGCCCGCAGATGCATGAACGGATGGCGTGGGCCGAGCGCCTGCGCCTTTACGCGAGGCTGGTCCGGCTCGACAAGCCGATCGGCATCCTGCTGTTGCTGTGGCCCACGCTATGGGCGCTGTGGATCGCATCGAACGGAAAGCCGTCGCTGTACGTGCTGACGGTCTTCGTGGTCGGCACCGTGCTGATGCGATCGGCCGGTTGCGCGATCAACGACTGGGCCGATCGCGACTTCGATCGGCACGTCGTGCGCACCGCCGAAAGACCGCTCACCAGCGGGCGCATCTCGGGGCGCGAGGCGTTGATGGTCGCAGCGGTCCTCGCATTGCTTTCGCTGTTGTTGGTCCTGCCGCTCGACGGACTGACGCTCGCGCTGTCCGTCGTCGCCGCGTTCGTGGCCGCGAGCTATCCGTTCACCAAGCGCTTCTTCGCGTTGCCGCAGGCGTACCTGGGCATCGCGTTCGGCTTCGGCATCCCGATGGCCTTCGCGGCGATCGAAGGCCGCGTGCCGCTGGTGGGCTGGGTGCTGCTGGCCGCGAACGTGTTCTGGGCACTCGCCTACGACACCGAATACGCGATGGTCGATCGCGACGACGACCTGCGCATCGGCATCCGCACGGCGGCCATCACCTTCGGTCGTTTCGACGTGCTGGCCGTGATGCTGTGCTACGCGGGCACGCTGGCGCTGCTGTTCGTGGCGGGCGCGATGGCCGGGCTGGGATGGGCCTGGGACACGGGTCTGGTGATCGCGGCCGGCATCGCCGTACATCACTACCGGCTGATCCGGACGCGAACCCGGGCCGGATGCTTCAAGGCCTTCCTGCACAACAACTGGTTGGGCGCGGCAGTGTTCGCAGGCCTGGTGGTGGATCGACTGACCTAGTCCCGCCCGAACTCGTCGCCCAGCTCGACCGAGCGCTTCGCGGCCGCGTGGATCGCGGTCACGATCGCCCGATGGCAGCCGCTCTCGTTCATGTGGGTCAGTGCCGCGTGGGTCGTGCCGCCCTTGGACGTCACGCGTTCGCGCAGCAACGAAATCGGTTCCTCCGATGCCGCGACGAGACGGCTCGCGCCGACGAAGGTCGCCACGGCGAGTCGTCGGGCGTCGGCCGCCGACAGGCCGAGCTCGACGCCGCCCTGTTCGAGGGCCTCGATGAACGAGAACACGTAGGCCGGTCCGCTCCCGGAGACGGCGGTGACCGCGTCGAGGCTGGCTTCTTCAGCGACCCACAGCGTCTGGCCCACCGCCGCCATCAGCTTCTCGGCCAGATCCTTGCGCGCGCCATCGACGCCCGGCATCGCGTACAGCGCGGTGATGCCTTCGCCGATCAAGGCCGGTGTGTTCGGCATCGCACGGACGATGGAACGGGCAGACGTGTCGGCACCGAGCCAGTGTGCGATCTCGTTCGTGCGGATGCCCGCGGCGATGCTGACGATCAGCGGCCGCTCCAGCCAGCGCGCCGCGCTGGTCACGGCCTCGCGGAACTGTTGCGGCTTGACGGCGACGACGACCGCGTCGCACTGGGCGAGGTCGGCCGACGGCACGTCGTGCAAGGCCACGCCCTTGACGAAGCGCGACACGATCTCGCGGGTCGGCGCATGCGGCTCGATGACGACGAAGCGCGCGTCGGTGTAGCGGGCGCCGATCCCACCCATCAGCGCCTGCGCCATGTTGCCGCCTCCGATGAAGCCGATCCTCATGCGCCATGCTCCTCGTGAATCCTGCGGGCACCGAAGATGGCGCTGCCGACACGGACTATCGTCGATCCTTCCGCGATCGCGGCCTCGAAGTCGGCGGACATGCCCATCGACAGATGCTCGCAGGGCAGGTCTTCGCGACGCAGCGCCTCGGCGAGCTCGCGCAGTCGGGCGAACACCGCCCGCTGTTCGGCGGGGTCGGTCCGTGCGGCCGGTACCGCCATCAGTCCGCTGAGCCGCAGCCGCGGTAAGGCCACGATTGCCCGCGCCATCGCGGGCACGGCCTCCGGCACCACGCCGCTCTTGCTCGCCTCGCCGTCCAGGTTGACCTCGATCAGCACGCGGAGGTCACCGCGCTCCGCAGCGCGTTGCGCGGAGAGCCGCTCGGCGATCTTGAGGCGATCGATACCGTGGACCCAGTCGAAGTGCGCCGCGATCGTGCGGGTCTTGTTGCTCTGGATCGGCCCGATGAAGTGCCAGATGGCGGGGGTGACGTCGGCAGCAGCGACCTCAGCCATCTTCTCGACGGCCTCCTGGACGTAGTTCTCGCCGAAGACCTGCTGGTCCGCGTGCATGGCATCGAGGACCGCCGAGGCCGGGAAAGTCTTGGACACCGCGATCAGCGTGACCGAGCCGGGCGCTCGTTGCGCAGCTTCCACAGCGCTCCGGATGCGCTGCCTCACGCCTTGCAGGTTGTCGGACGTTACGGACATGATCGTTGCGATAAGGCACAACAGGCAGGTAGATCGGGACTTCTTGCGCCCGGCTCGTCGCTCCGGTCGACGCACTGGTTCACTCGTCAGCTTCAGCTTTCTGCATCGGGGTCGATAAATCACCGATGGCGCCGCGCTCGAAGGCGGCCGCCAACATAACATGAGGGTCGTCGCGCGATACCCTGTGCATCGGCCGGCCCTTTCGCGCGACGCGCCACCAGATCACCACCCCACGCCACGGCAACGTACGGTGGCAATACCAAGGATTTTCGATGGACATCTCGGAACTGCTCGCCTTCGTCGTCAAGAACAAGGCTTCGGACCTGCATCTCTCCGCGGGCCTGCCCCCGATGATCCGGGTGCACGGCGACGTGCGTCGCATCAACCTGCCGCCGATGGAGCACAAGGACGTGCACGGCATGATCTACGACATCATGAACGACGGGCAGCGCAAGTTCTACGAGGAGAACCTCGAATGCGACTTCTCCTTTGCGATCCCGGGCCTCGCGCGCTTTCGCGTCAACGCGTTCGTGCAGAACCGCGGTGCCGGCGCCGTGATGCGGACCATCCCGTCGAAGGTCCAGACGCTCGAGGAGCTCAACTGCCCGAAGATCTTCGCGGACATTTCGAATCAGCCGCGTGGCATCGTGCTGGTGACCGGTCCGACCGGCTCGGGCAAGTCGACCACGCTGGCCGCGATGGTCAATCACATCAACGAGAACGAATACGGCCACATCCTCACGGTCGAGGATCCGATCGAGTTCGAGCACGAATCCAAAAAGTGCCTGATCAACCAGCGCGAGGTCGGCCCGCACACGTTGAGCTTCAACAACGCGCTGCGGAGTGCGTTGCGCGAGGACCCGGACGTGGTGCTGGTCGGCGAGTTGCGTGATCTGGAAACCATCCGCCTCGCGCTGACCGCGGCCGAGACGGGTCACCTCGTGTTCGGCACGCTGCACACCAGCTCGGCGGCCAAGACCATCGACCGCATCGTCGACGTGTTCCCGGCGGCGGAGAAGGAGATGGTCCGCACGATGCTGTCCGAGTCGCTGCGCGCCGTGATCTCGCAGACCTTGCTGAAGACCAAGGACGGCAGCGGCCGCGTCGCCGCGCACGAGATCATGATCGGCACGCCGGCCATCAAGAACCTGATCCGCGAGAACAAGATCGCTCAGATGTACTCGGCCATCCAGACCGGTCAGAACGTCGGCATGCAGACGCTCGACCAGAACCTGATCGAGCTGGTCCGGCGCAACATCGTCAATCCGGTCGAGGCCCGCAATCGCGCGGCGAACAAGGACACCTTCCCGCTTTGATGGTCTCGCATCGATCGCAGCCACCGGAGGCGACATGGCGCGTGCAATCGTCGCGGTGATCGCGGGGATCCTGTCGGCGTTCGTGTCCATCCTGCTGGTCCAGGCGGTCGGTGCGCTGGCCGCTCCGGCCGGTCCGGCGCCCAGCCTGAAGGACGCCGAGCACATGCGCGAGTACCTGAGCGCGATGCCGATGGCCTCCTACGCCTTCCTGCTGGCGGCCTATCTGGTCGGCAGCGCGCTGGGCGGGACCGTCGCCGGGCGGATCATGTTCAACCCGCGATCCCGGTGCGTCTGGATCGTTGGGGGTATCTTGCTGGTGACGACGGTCGCGAACATCGTGCTGATCCCCCATCCGTTGTGGTTCTCGATCGCGTCGGTCGTGATGATCTTCATGGGCACCGGATACTCGACGACCCTTCGCCCCGCGGTGAAGCGCTGAATCGCGGCGCCGCCCTCGGCGCCCGCACTGATTGACTGGAGCAGGACGATGGAACGCGAACAGGCCACCAAATTCATGTACGACCTGCTGCGTCTGATGATCAGCAAGAAGGGCTCCGATCTTTTCATCACCGCCGAATTCCCGCCCGCTTTCAAGATCGACGGCAAGGTGACGCCGGTGTCGAACCAGGCAATGACCGCGCAGCACACGTCCGAATTGGCGCGCGCGATCATGAACGACAAGCAGGCGTCGGAGTTCGAAGCGACCAAGGAATGCAACTTCGCGATCAGCCCGGCGGGCATCGGTCGTTTCCGCGTCAACGCATTCGTGCAGCAGGGCCGCATCGGCCTTGTGCTGCGGACCATCACCACGCGCATCCCGACCATCGATGAGCTGGGGATCCCCCACGTCCTGAAGGATGTCGTGATGACCAAGCGGGGCCTGCTGATCATGGTCGGCGCGACCGGCTCGGGGAAGTCGACGACGCTCGCTGCCCTGATCGGCCATCGCAACGAGAACAGCTACGGCCACATCGTCACGGTCGAGGATCCAGTCGAGTACGTGCATCCGCACCGCAACTGCATCGTCACGCAGCGCGAGGTGGGGGTCGATACGGCGGACTGGTTCTCGGCGCTCAAGAACACGCTGCGCCAGGCGCCCGACGTCATCCTGATCGGCGAGATCCGCGAGCGCGAGACCATGGAGCACGCGATCGCCTTCGCCGAGACCGGACACCTGTGCCTCGCCACGCTGCACGCGAACAGCTCCAACCAGGCGCTCGACCGGATCATCAACTTCTTCCCCGAAGAGCGACGTGCGCAGCTGCTGATGGACTTGTCGCTGAACCTAAAGGGGATGATCTCGCAGCGGCTGATCCCGCTGAAGGACACCAAGGGCCGCGTGCCGGCCGTGGAGATCCTGCTCAACTCGCCGCTCATCTCCGACCTGATCTTCAAGGGCGAGGTGCACGAGATCAAGGAGATCATGAAGCGCTCCCGCGAGCTCGGCATGCAGACCTTCGACCAAGCGCTGTTCGATCTCTTCGAGGCCGACAAGATCTCTTACGAGGACGCGCTGCGCAACGCCGATTCGGTCAACGACCTGCGGCTGTCGATCAAGCTGCACAGCAAGAACGCCCGAGCCACCGATCTCACCAAGGGCATCGAGCACCTCGGGCTTGTATAGCACCTCGCTGCGCTAGACTTCGCGATCCCTGAGGAGATCGCCCGTGAGCAAAGACACCGCAGCCAGCATCTACAATTTTTCCGCCAACTCCCTCGGCGGCAGGAAGGCCGACCTCGCCGCGACGCAGGGCAAAGTCCTGCTGATCGTCAATACCGCCAGCAAGTGCGGCTTCACGCCGCAGTACGACGGACTCGAGAAGGTCTACGAGAAGTATCGCGACCAGGGCTTCGAGGTCCTCGGCTTCCCGTGCAACCAGTTCGGCGGCCAGGAGCCCGGCGAGAACGGCGACATCGCGCAGTTCTGCACCAAGAACTACGGCGTCACGTTCCCGATGTTCGAGAAGGTCGACGTCAACGGCGACGACGCGCACCCGCTGTTCAAGTACCTCAAGAACGAGGCGCCCGGACTGCTCGGCACCCGGGACATCAAGTGGAACTTCACCAAGTTCCTCGTCGGCCGCGACGGCCGGGTGGTCGGTCGCTACGCGCCGACCACCCGGCCCGACGCCATCACCGATGACATCGAGAAGTTGCTGAAGGCCTGAGTGCGTTCGACCGCATGAGCCTTCAGTCGGTCACCGCCTTCCTCGCGGAGTACGCACCGGACATCGCGATCGTCGAGGTCGAGACCAGCACGGCGACGGTCGCGCTGGCCGCCGAGGCCCACGGCCTCGAGACCGGCCAGATCGCCAAGACGCTGTCGTTGCGATTGAAGGACGAGGTCATCCTGCTGGTCATGAACGGCGACGCGCGGATCGACAACCAGAAGTACAAGAGCCATTTCGGCAGCAAGGCGAAGATGCTCGACGCCGCCGAGGTCGTCGAGTGGACCGGCCACCCGGTCGGCGGCGTGTGTCCGTTCGGGTTGCCGCATCCGCTGCGGGTCTTTGCGGACGTCTCGCTGCGCCGATACGAGGTCGTGTTGCCGGCTGCCGGTTCGATCCACGCGGCGCTGCGGATCGAACCCGAGCGGCTTGCCGCGCTGACCAACGCGGCGTGGGTGGACGTCGCGCGCTTCGCGTAGCCGCCCTTTCTCCTTTCCTCCGATCATGACCCGTCAAACGTTCGGTATCGCACTCATCGGCACCGGCATCATGGGGTGTCGCATGCTGGCCGGACTGCAACCGCACGAGCGCTTCCGGGTCGTGGCGATGTGGGATCCCGATGCGGATGCCCTGCAGGCCGCGGTGCGCGGCAATCCGGGTTCGCGGGCGGCTCGCGACCTCGACGATCTCGTCGGCGATCCGCTCGTGGACATCGTGTACATCGCGTCCCCGCCCGCGAACCACCTGCGAGCCGTGCGGGCCGTGCTCGCTGCCGGCAAGGCCTGCCTGTGCGAGAAGCCGTTGGCTGCCGATGTCGGCGAAGCGTCGGCCGTGCGCGACCTCGTCGCCGACGCGGGTCTGCCCTTCGCCATCAACTTCCCGTTCGCGAGTTCCGTGGCGAGCCGCCGCTTGGTCGAGATCGTCCGGGGAGGCGACCTCGGCGCGATTCGCAGCGCGACCATCACGGCGCGCTTCGCGCAGTGGCCGCGGCCCTGGCAGGCCGGCGCGAGCGGCTGGCTGTCGGGCGCAGCCGAGGGCGGCTTCACGCGCGAGGTGCTGTCGCACTTCGTATTCCTCGCCCAGCGGCTGTTCGGGCCCGCGACGGTCGCGGACGTGCAGCTGACGCGCGAGCCGGGCCACGCGGAGACGTCGCTTCACGCCCGCCTCGTCCATGCCACGACGTCCGTGGCCATCGATGCGGCGGTCGGAGGCGACGTGGCCGACCAGAACCGCTTCGAGATCGTCGGTGCGAGCGGCCGCGTGGCGCTGATCGACTGGGGTCGACTGGCCTTCGACGGGCAGACGTCGGATCGGGTCGATACGACGCCGGGAACGCTCGATCGCCTCGCGATGATGCTCGAGGGGCAGGCCGGCCATGATCTCGCGACTGCCGCCGAGGGTCTTGCCGTCGTCGAATGCATCGAGGCGATCTTGCGTCGCTGACGGACACGCGCTCCATGGCCTGCATCCCTTCCATCCGCGGCGTCGTCGTCGCGGGCCTGCTGGTCGTGACCCCGGCCTTCGGCGCCATCGATTTGACGAGCGCCGCGAGCGTCTTCCAGCAGGCGCGTGCGATCTGCGATCGCGACGGCGGCGCCTTGTGCGGACGGCCGCTGTGCGGGCCGATCCTGCTGCTCGATCCCCAGGACCTCGCCCTCGTGGTCAACCAGGCCGCTGCCGGACGACCACGCGCGACGGCAGGTGCTGATCGCGCATGAACTGTTCCACCGCATCCAGCACGACCTGAAGATGTAGCGGCTCGACGGTGACAACCGGCATCTCGATACGCTCGAGGGACGGTATCTGCCGCAGTTCGAGTGGCGGGCTTTGGCGTAGGCGCTCGATGGCCCGACGGTCGCGGTTCGCAAGGGGCACTCGCCGACGCACTGCTGTTCCGGAACGAACGATATCGGCGGTTCTCCGGAGCCGCGCTGGAAGAGAACGCGCTCGAGATGAACGAGGGCGTAGCGGAATACACCGGCGTGAGGGCCGGGCTGACCATGCCCGAGGCGCGCATCGCGTACGTCATCCGCGACCTGTCCGCGGTCGTACGGTCGCCGTCCTTCGTCCGCTCGTTCGCGTACGCGACCGGCCCGGCCTACGGCCTGATGCTGGACCAGGCCAATCCGGCGTGGCGCCGCAAGCTCGGCACGGGACAGCGCCTCGACCAGATGCTGAGCAGTGCTGCACCTGTCACCACCAGCGTTCGAATCACTTGCGAAGCGCCATTGCTTCTACGACGACGGGACCCTGCGGACCTTCGAGCTGCAACGTGCTCGCGAGAGCAAGGCGCGCCTCGCGGCTTTGAAGGCCAAGCTCGTCGACGGTGTGGTCCTGACCTTGCCGCTCTCGCACGCGAGCTACCAGTTCAACCCGCAGACGCTGCAACCGCTGGGGCAAGCCGGCACGGTGTATCCCATGTTGTGGCTGAGCGCGGACTGGGGCGTGCTCGAAGTGCAGGGAGGCGCGTTGCTCGACCAGAAGCGGCAGGTCGCCGTCGTGTCGGCTGCGAGCATCGACCTGACCATGCTGACCGGCGAAGGCTGGCGGCTAACCCTGAAGCCGGGATGGGTCGTGCGGCGCAACGCGCGGCACGGCGACTTGGTGCTGAAGGAGGGTGGGAAAGCGCCACGCTGACACCATCCGATCTCGATAATCGTCAGCGTACGACAGTGCAGGGTACCGTCCGACGATCGCAAGCGCTTCGGGAGTCGCGGGCTCGACGAGCCGATCGCGTGGCGGCCGTCTCGGATGGTCAACGCGTTCGGGCTACTTCTGCTCGGCCGCGTCGGTCGACTCTTCCTCGCTCGGCGCGGGCTTGTCCTCGTGATGCAGGGCAGGCTTCTTGCCGGGCTGCGGCGCGTGTTCCGCGCCGGGTACGACTTCCTCGTGGTTGTGCTTCTTCTCCTGCTGGACTTTCTTGTCGTGCGCCACGTTTCTCGGATCGGTCATGGGGTCTCCCTGGGTGAGATCGCAGCCTCCCATCGAGCCCGACCCCGCGGACTCGGACGATCGCCGGTTCACGCAGCTCCAGGCCACCTGAACGCCCGTCCCCGAGCCGTTGTCCCGATCATTTGCTTCCCGTTCGCGTCTCGCTGCGATGCCGATCCTCGAAGAACGTCTGCCCGCCGGTCTTGCTGCCTGTCGCGCGCTGGTCTTGATCGGCGCAATGGCGAGCGGGTCGGGCGTCGCCGCGGCTGAGCGGTCGCCGGCTCGTGGCGATGCTCCCGCGCTGACCGACGTGCGCGCGATGGGCAAGTTCCTCGACGTGGTTCCAGGCTCGCCGGGGATGGAAGCCTGGATGCCTTTCCTCGCGGCTCTTTCGGTCAACGATGCCGTCGCCCGCAATCTGGACGACGCCGTCATCGCGACGGCGCGGGTGGATCGCAGGACGGCGCGCGGCTTCTTCAACACGACGGTCATCAAGGTCGTGACCGAAGGATTGCGGCGCGTCAGCGATGAGGACCTCCTGGCCGCGCGGCCGCTGATCGCGAAGTTCATGGGCGATCCCTCGCCTTGCGTCGACGAGAGCGCGCAGGCACTGGCGATGCAGGGTCCGTTGATGATCGCCGATGAACCGAAGGGACTCGAGCCCGTGCTCACGCGCGCCGTCGAGGCGATCAACCTGCGACGGCCGCCGGTGGATAGCGACCCGGCGGCCGTGCAGGCGGCGGCCACGCGCGCGATGAGTTGCCTCGATGCCGCCGCCCTGAGCACCATGGCCGACGCGCTCGCCTGACAGGATTCCGTGAGCGGCTGCGCGCAGCGACGCGTGCTGGCGAAGCTCAATTTCGAGAGCGCTCCCGAAGGCGCCCCGCTGCTGCTGCGGCGGGTGCTACAACAAGTCGTCGACGTCGCGGCGCGACCGATGGCTTACAAACCCCGCCACTCGATTGAGTACCCGCGCGTGGCCGAGATCGCCCTGGTCACCGGCACTTAGCGCGTCCGTTTCGGGGTCGATGCCGCAGGAGCGCTGAAGGAGGTGGTGTTCCTCGGCAGCGTCTTCGTGCCCGACACCGTGCCGCTGGCCAGCGGCGAGGTCGTGGCTTCGCGTTCGTTGTTCGAGGCCGAGGCCGAGGTTCGGGCGTGGCTGCGAAGCGCCGTGGCGAAATATCCGCCGCGCACGAAGGACGGTGTCGCGCAGGAAACGGATTGCGCGGTGCCACTGGACTGGCACATCGACGGAGGCCTAGCTGTGATGTTGCAATAGGTTGTTCATCCGGAAGGTTCTGGGAGACTGGAGTTGTCGACGCCCCAGCAACCTCAGGAGACCAACCGGATGAACAGCCACAAGAATGCCAGAACGACTTATGAAGGACGCAAGTTGCTGATCGA
>JANXTA010000117.1 GCA_025356395.1 Betaproteobacteria bacterium | reverse complement strand
AAGAGCTACCTGCTGCAGCGTGGTTTCCTCGACGGCTACGAGGGCCTGCTGATCTCGGCTTACAAGTCGCAGACCGCCTTCTGGAAATACCTGCTGCTGCATGAAGCCAACGGGCCTCCATGCGGCTGATCGTGCCGATGTACCACCGCGCGAGCGCCGGTCGATACGGCAACGCGCCCGATGTCCTGGATGCGCACTTCGCCCACATCGCGCGATCCTTCCACGGCGTGATGCCCGGCGAGTCGCTCGATCCGGAGCGCGTCAACGTCTGTCTCACATTCGATGACGGGACCCGCGACTTCCGCGACGTTGTCTATCCGTTGTTGCGCAAGCACCGGCTGCGTGCCGTGCTGGCCGTGCCGCTCGGTTTCCTGCAGGACGGCCCGCGGAATGCGCAGGCCTACTGCAGCTGGGCCGACCTCGAGGAGATGATCGGTGAAGGCGTCGTGTCGGTCGCGGCGCACGGCTTCACGCATCGACGTCTGGACATCGGGACCACCGACCTGCATGCCGAGATCGCCGTGCCGCAGACGGTCCTCGCCGCGCGTCTCGGCAGTGCCGTGGAGAGCTTCGTGTTGCCATACGGTCGCTTCACCGACGACGTGCTGGCCGAGGCGCGACGCCATTATCGCTACATCTTCCGCATCGGCGGCGCGGACAACACCGGCTGGGACGGCCCGCTGATCTACCGCGTCGATGCCGACGCGATGACCGCGCCCGACGCGCTGTTCGCGCGCGGCAACCTGTTGTCATATCGATTGCGCCGTCGCTGGAATGTCGTGCGACGACGTTGAATCCGGGACTCGAAGTGAACCGCATCCAGTACCGACCTTCCGCGAGATCCCTGCGCATCCTCCACACCGAGAACTCGATGGCCTGGGGCGGTCAGGAAGTCCGCATCCTCACCGAGGCGCGAGGCCTGCTCGATCGCGGGCATCGCGTGAAGCTGCTCGTCTGTCCGGGCTCGCCGATCGGTGCCGAAGCCGCGCGCATGGGTATTCCGACCGAAGCGCTCGACATCGCGCACAAGGGCGCGCGTCCGCTGATCAACCTGCGGCGATGGCTGCGTCAGCACGGTCGCGATCACGACGTGCTCAACACGCACAGCTCCACCGACAGCTGGCTCTCCGCGATCGCCGGCGCGGGCATGCCGGACATGCCGCCCATCGTCCGCACGCGGCACGTGTCGACGCCGGTCAACAACCACTGGACCACACGCTGGCTCTACACGCGGGCGACGAGCCATGTCGTCACGACCGGCGAGGCCTTGCGCCTGCAGCTCCACCGCGACAACGCCTACCCGCTGGAGCGCATGACGTCGGTGCGGACCGGCATCGATCTCGATCGCTACACGCTGCGCGACCGCCAGGGAGCTCGCGCAGCTCTCGGCGTGCGCGATGTGCCCACGCTCGGCATCCTCGCGACGCTGCGTAGCTGGAAGGGACACGACGACCTGCTCGATGCGCTTGCGCGTCTGCGCGGGCGTTTTCCGGACTGGCAGTTGCTGATCGTCGGTGACGGCCCGCAGCGCCAGCGACTCGAGTCACGGACTCGCGCACTGGGCCTCGACGAGGTCGTGCGCTTCGTCGGCAACACGGTCGACGCGCCGGCGTGGCTCGCCACGTTCGACCTGTTCGCCTTGCCCTCGTCGGGCGACGAAGGGGTGCCCCAGAGCATCATGCAGGCCATGGCCTGCGGACTTCCCGTAGTCTCTACGTCCGTGGGCGCGATCCGGGAAGCGGTCCAGCAAGATCGGACCGGACTGATCGTCCCGCCGCGGGACCCCGAGGCACTGACCGATGCACTGGCGACGTTGATGGGCGACGACGCACTTCGCCATCGGTTCGGTGTCGAAGGTTTTGCGTACGCGCGTGAGCACTTCGGGATCCGCGCCATGCTCGACCAGATGGAAGGACTCTTCCGGCGTTTCGGCAAGCCGCTGCAATAAGTGCGCCCGCGCGTGCCGCCGGAAGACTGACAACGGACGCCACATGAACTTTCGGATCGCCGTCACTGCCGCACTGATCATCCTGGTGCTGGCGACGATTGCCGCCTGGGCCACCGACTTCGTGACGCTGCAGGGCGAGTGGACGGTCTACACGGCCGACTGCAAGGACGGCACGTGGCGGGGCTCGACCTGCTCGGGCCGCCTCGTCGCCTCGGAGCGCTACCGCTTCCGGGCGCTCAAGGTGCATCGCGAGGTGCTGTTCTGGACGTCGGGCGACAACCGGCCGTCGGGACGCTTCGCCGATTGCGAGGTGCAGGACGGGCGCAGCTGGACCTGTCCGGCCACGCCGGAGCTGGCACGGACCGTCACGCGGAAGATGACCCTCGGCGTGCCGACCGACGATGCGTCCGAAGGCGCACTGAGCGTCCACCGTATTCCGAAATGGAAGTGGGAAGCGCTGCGTCACGGCATTCCCGCCGGTCGCACCGCGCTGAACTGACGGCTCAGCTGTCGGACCTGAAACCGTGACGCGCGATGCGGGCCTGCCATTCGATGCGTTCGTCGGCGATCAGCGCCGCATAGTCGACGCCCATCGGCATCGGTGGGATCTCGGTCTTTTCCATGGCCTTGCGGACCGCGGGTTTCTGCAGGGCGGAGCGGATGGTGTCGCCCGTTCCGCGACCTTCGCGGCCGGCGTGCGCGACGACACGAAGAAGCCCGCGCTGCCGACGGTCGGCGACTCGGAAAGTCCGAGTTCGAGCAGGGTCGGAACATCATCGAAATCGATCCAGCGCTTGCTGCTGCTGACGGCCAGGACGCGAAGCGACGGATGGCTCGCCACGTCGTCCGCGCTGACCCGCACCGTGATCGCTGCCGGCATGCTGCCCCTCGCGACGTCCTCGATCAGGGGGCAGGCCCTTGTAGGCCACCGACTTCAACGGCGTCTTCGAGATGCGTGCGATTTCTATGCCGATGAAATGCGACGCCGTGCCGCGACCCGGCACGCCGTAGGTGGCGAGCACCGGGTTGGCCTGGGTCCAGAGCAGGTAGGCGGCCATCGACTTCACCTCGACCGGGCTGATCGTCTCCTTGCGGATCAGCGGCGGCAGCGTCGTCGACGCGCTCGAACTGAGAAACGCCGTCGCTCCGTCGGCCGGAGCCTGGATCACGGCCTCCATCGCGACGAGTCCGGAGTTGCCGGGCATGAAGACGGGGCGGGCGCCGAGGTCCGGCCGGTCGCGCGGCTGCACTTGTTGCAGGACGGCTTCCATCGTCGCCTCGAGCAACGGCGTGAGCGTGAAGCCGAACAGCACGCGGCCGCGGGTTTCGGCGTGCGCCGGCAGGCCGTGCATCGCCAGTGCGAGCGCGAGCGCGGTCTTCATAAAATGGCGGCGATCCGCCAGGCGGGTCTGCCGGCTCGGTGACGCGCTGTGGTGCGCGGCTATCAAATGCGGGTCGTGCATCTTTCGTCTCCTGGGTTCGGATTGAATTCTGCCGATCGTCCGAGGCGTTTCAGCCCGCGAAATTGCGCGGCGTGACGAGCGCCAGCCAGCCGGCGCGCTCCCTGGCGATCGTGACTGCGTACCCGTCTTCGACGGTCGTCATGGGCTCATTCCGACCAGCTCCATCGCCGCCCTGACTGCCGGGGTCCGGGTCGCGCCACGAACCGCGGCCTGCAGGTCGGCCAACTTCTGGTCGGGCGTGCCGGCCGGCAGGAAGAAGCCGAGGCTCTCCATCGGCGTCTCGACTGCGAAGCCGGATTCCCGCAGCGTCGGCAGATCGGGCCAGCGGGCCAGCCGCCGCTCGCTAGCCAGCGCGAGCACGCGAACGCCCTGCGATTCGACGTTGGTTCGAGGATCGGCGGGGATCACCGTGACGGCCGCAGGCACGCTCCCGGACTGGACGTCCTGGGCCAGCGCGAGCGTGCCCTTGTAAGCGACCGCATGCAGCGACCGGTCGGCGAGACGCGCCAGTTCGTTGCCGACGAAATGGGGTGCGGCTCCCAGTGCCGGAACGCCGAAGCTGTTCGATGCGGGATGGGAGCGGACCCACTCGACGTATCCGAAGAGGGTCCGGATGTGCTCCGGCACCGCAGGTCCCACGATGAACGCGAGCGGCAGTTCGCCGATGCCGGCGACCGGGACCAGTTCGTCGATGAAGTCCGCGGGAAACTTGCGCATGATCGGCAGCAACGTCGCGAGGCTGCTCGGTGCGATCAACACCGTGCCGCCGTCGCGGGCCGATCGCATCACCGTCTCGACGACGAGGGCGCCCGACGCTCCCGGCAGTGCGACGGGCTGGCTGCCGAGATCGGGTTGATAGCGGGTCCTGAGATCGGCGAGCACCGACGAGATGAGCCGGATGGCCGATGGCTGGACCTGGAATCCGATCAGGACCCGGCCCGGATCGGGTTCGGGTGACGTGCGTCAGTCGCGCCGCTCCAGCATCAGCAAGTGCCACAACTGGCGCCCCGCCTGTTCGAGCAGGCTCTGGGGCTGTGCATCGACGTGCACTTTGTTTCGCAGTGATATCGGCAGCGACGCGCCGTCCTTGATCGGCGGCTCGTTCAGCACGAAGCGAATGCGGTGTTGCGCCATCACCGGCCCCTCGCGTCCCTTGACGTCCTGCTGCGTGGCGATGCGGCCACCGTGCAGCGAACTCAACGAGGCCGGCGTGATCTGCGCGGCGGCATCGGGCTCAGCCACGACGAGCGACACCGGCATCGCGCGGATCGCGGGGTTTTCGGTAAATAAGTGACCGGTGGCTCCGCTGCGCACGCGCTGCAGGTCGCGCTCGGCGATGAAGCCCCGCGCGTCGCGTGCCGTGCAGGATGCGGACCAGCGGCTCGTCCGGCCGGACCCACTGGCCGGCCTGGAGGTTGGCCGGTAGGTCGACCACCATGCCGTCCTCGGACGCGCGCAGCTCGAGCAGTGCCGCGCGGTCGGCCAGGCCGCGCAGGTCCGCGTCGGCTTCGTGGCGTTCCTGGGCGAGCACGGTGGAGTCGGCGCGGTCCTTCGCGTCGCCCGAGATGCGGTCGAGGCGCTCGCCTGCCGACAGGCTGCGGATGCGCGCGTTCGCCCGCTTGATGGCGAGCTCCGGGGATTCGAGGCGCAGCAGCAGCTATCCGGCCCTGACGATCTGGCCCGGTCGGGTCAGCACTTCCAGCACCCGGGCGCTCTCGGGCGACTCGAGCACGGCTTCCTGTTGCCAGGTGAGCATCGCGGGCACCGTGACGCTGCGATCTAGCGGCACCACGAGCAGCAGGAACAAGCCAGCGATCGCGGCCATCAGCCCAGCCGGCGACGATCGGTGACGCGCCCGCGCAGAGACCACCAGCGACCGCCCTTGCGCATCAGCAGCCTGGCTACGAAGACCCACAGTTCGAAGACCAAGACGAAGACGCCGGCCGCCTTGAACAGGAAGGCGTAGGCCAGCGCCGCCATGCCGAAGTAGATGCCGAGGCGATGGATCCAGACCAGCGTGCCGCACAGCACGAAGCCCGCTGCGCGACGATGCGCGAGGACTTCGCTTTTTGGGTTTTGCGGTCCGTCCTTGCGAAGCGCATGCCCCGGGCCGACGACGTGTGCGCGCCGTGCGAAAATTCGACGCGCCATTCGCAGCGACGTCGTTCCGGTGTCGCGTCATGCGCACCCACCGGCTCCCATGTCCAGATCCCTCGACGCACTGATTGCCCAGGTCTCCGAAGTCATCCTCGGGAAGGACGTGGCGATCCGCCAGAGCGTCACCTGCCTGCTGGCCGGGGGTCATCTACTGATTGAGGATCTGCCGGGCGTGGGCAAGACCACGCTGGCGCATGCGTTGGCGGTCTCGCTCGGACTGCGCTTCTCGCGTGTGCAGTTCACCAGCGATCTGCTGCCCACCGACATCGTCGGAGTCTCGGTCTACGAGCGCGCGGACGAGCGCGCGAACCCCTCAGGCAGCACCTCGGGCGGTCGCTTCGTCTTTCATCCGGGGCCGATCTTCTCGGAAATCCTGCTGGCCGACGAAGTCAATCGCGCCACCCCCAAGACCCAGAGCGCGCTACTCGAGGCGATGGAGGAGCGCCAGGTCTCGATCGACGGCACGACCCGCGTGCTGCCCGAGCCCTTCTTCGTGATCGCGACGCAAAACCCCTTCCATCAGATCGGGACCTTCCCGCTGCCCGAGTCGCAACTCGACCGCTTCATGATGTGCATCGCGCTCGGTTACCCGGACGCCCGCGCGGAACGGGCGCTGCTCGAGGGCGAGGATCGCCGGCTGCTGATGAAGAAGCTCGACCGCATCCTCGACCCGCAGAGCCTGTCGGCGCTGCAGGCCGAGGTGCGCGGCGTGCACGCTTCGTCGGCGCTGCTCGACTACATCCAGGCGCTGGTAGGCGCCACGCGCCACGCGGTCGGCTTCGCCGAAGGCCTCTCGCCCCGCGGCGCGCTGGCGCTGCTGCGGGCGGCCCGGGCCTGGGCGCTGCTGGCACAGCGCGATCACGTGCTGCCCGAGGACGTGCAGGCGGTCTGGGTGCCGGTCGTCAACCATCGTCTGCGGCCTTTGACGACGAGTGGCGCGTCGCATGTCGCCCAACGGGAGGCGGCGATGCAGCTACTCGCGACGGTGCCGATTTCTTGAACACGGCGTCGTTGCCGCCCTCGACGGTCCCGTGGCGGACCCGGCTGGCGAACCTGCGTCTGGTGCGGCGGCTGTCGGCGAAGATCTTCCAGCCGCGCGGCACCGAGGCGGGCGAGGTCTTCCTCAACCAGCGGCGGGTCTTTATCCTGCCCACGCGCGCCGGCTTGCTGCTGGCCCTGATGCTGGTCGCACTGCTGCTCGGCTCGATCAACTATTCGCTGTCGCTCGGCTTCGGCCTGACCTTCCTCGTCGTCAGCGTGGCGTGGATCGGCATGCTGGCCACGTTCCGCAATCTCGCCCATCTCCATCTGCGTCCGCTGCGGGTCGAGCCGGTGTTCGCTGGTGACGCGGCCGAGTACCGCCTCGTGATCCGCAACGCCGCGACCCTCGATCGGTACGCCATCGAACTATCGGTCGCCGGACTGATGCGCGCCATCCCCTGCGATCCGCCCGCCGGTCTCGAGCAGGACGTGACGATCCCCGTGACCGCGCAGCGGCGCGGGCGTCAGCCGATGCCGCGGATCACGCTCGCGACGCGTTTCCCGCTCGGCCTGTGGCGCGCGTGGAGCTACTGGACGCCCGACCTGGCGGCCCTCGTCTATCCACGGCCGGCCGAGGTCGGCACGCCGCTGCCGCTCGCGCAGGGTTACGGCCGCGACCACCGCGCCGAACGCGTGCGCGGCAGCGAGGACTTCGCGGGGCTGCGTGCTTACGTCGCCGGCGACCCGGTACGCCACATCGCGTGGCGCGCGATGGCCCGCAATCCCGAAGGTCGCGTCATGACCAAGCTGTTCGACGGCGGCGCGAGCGGCGAGGCCTGGCTGACGCTGGACGCCGCGCTGTCGCACACCGGCCACTTCGAGTCGGCGTTGTCGCTGATGGCGCGCTGGGTGCTCGATGCCGAAGCCGGGGCGATGCACTACGGCCTCGAAGTGCAGGCCACGCGCATCGCGCCCGGCCGCGGTCCTGCGCATCGGGCCGCGTGCCTCGAAGTGCTCGCATTGGCAGTGGCATGAGCGACCTGCCGACGACACTCGACCGGCGGCGCCGTCCGCTGGCGAACCTGGTCGCGACCGTCGGCGGCCGCGAGCGCGAAGTCAGGGACACGCTGTGGCTGCTGCTGACGGTGGCCTGGGTCCTGTCGCCGCATGCGCTGGTGTTGCCGTGGTGGTGCGGTGGCGCGGTCGTCGTGTTGATCGCCTGGCGCGCGTGGCTGACCTGGAACGGCCATCGCCTGCCGCATCGACTGATCCCGATCGCGCTGACCTGCATTGCGGGCATCGCGGTGTGGCTCGAGTACCGAACGATCTTCGGCAAGGACGCGGGCGTGGCCTACGTGACGCTGCTGCTCGGCCTCAAGCTGCTCGAGATGCGCGCACGCCGCGACATCTTCGTCGTGATCTTCCTCAGCCTTTTCGTGATGCTGACGTCGCTGTTCGAGTCGCAGTCGATGGTGATGGCCGGCATGCTGATGGTCGGGCTGTGGATGCTGGTCACCGCGCTGGTGTCGGTCCAGTTCGCCGACCACGAGCCATGCTGGACCGTGAAGGCTCGCATCGCGTCGCGACTCGTGCTGTGGGCGTTGCCGCTGATGGCGATCCTCTTCGTGCTGTTCCCGCGCATCGACGGACCGCTGTGGGGCATGCCGAGCGACGCGTATGCCGCGAAGACCGGGCTGACGGAGGTGATGGCGCCGGGCAGCTTCGGCCGGCTGTCCGAGTCGCGCGAGATGGCGTTCCGCGTGCGTTTCGACGGGCGTGTGCCGAAGCCGGCGGAACGCTACTGGCGGGGTCCGGTGCTGGGCTCGTTCGACGGCCGCGCGTGGACGCCGATGCCGCTTCGGCGCAACGTCGTCTCGCGATCGATCAGCGTCGACCCAGCCTCGGCGATCGACTACTCGGTCACGCTGGAGCCGAACAACCGCCCGTGGCTGTTCACGCTCGACGTACCGGCCGAGCGGCCGTCGACGCCGCTGGTCGCACGCATTCGTTCGGACCTGCAGGTCGTGAGCGACAACCTGGTCCGTGATCGCACCGTCTACAGCGCGCGGTCGTACACGCGCTACAAGGCCGGCGCCGACGAGGACCGCGTGCGTCTGCAGGACTGGCTCGAACTGCCGCCGGGCTTCAATCCGCGCACGCACGCCTTCGCCGCGGACATGCAGGCCGAGGAGATGCGCAGGGATCCGCGCGCGTCGACCCCCGAAGACGATGCGCGTCACAGCCGCCGGATGATCGAGCGCGTCCTCACGATGATCCGCACGCAGGCCTTCGTGTACACGCTCGAGCCGCCACCGCTCGGCCGCAACTCGGTCGACGAGTTCCTGTTCGACACGCGTCGCGGCTACTGCGAGCATTACGCGAGCGCCTTCGTGTTCCTGATGCGCGCGCTCGACGTGCCGGCGCGCGTCGTGACCGGCTACCAGGGCGGCGAGATCAATCCGGTCGACGGCTTCCTCGAGGTGCGCCAGCGTGATGCCCATGCGTGGGCCGAGGTCTGGATCGCGGGCGACGGCTGGGTGCGCTTCGATCCGACAGCGGCCGTCGCACCGGAGCGCATCGAGCGTGGCGCGGCCGAGGCGTTCTCCGAGGTGCAGGGTTTCGGCTCGCGCGATTCCTTCATCGCGTCGCTGCTGCAGCGGACGCGCTTCAACTGGGACGCGATCGGCAACGCATGGAACCAGTGGATCCTCGCCTACAACGCCGATCGCCAGAGCAGCCTGCTATCGGGAGTCGGCATCGAGCACATCGATTGGCAGACGCTGACCATCGCGCTGGTCGTCGCGTTCGGCGGCGTGCTCGGCGGCATCGGCGCACTGATTCTGTTCCGGCGGCCCAGGATCGATCCGGTGGTTCGTCAGTACGAGAAGGCCTGCGCGATGCTGGCGCAGGCAGCGACATTGGCCGATGGTGGGCGCACGACGCGCAGTGCGTTGTTGCGGCAACCCGCCGAAGGCCATCGCGACTACCTGATGCGCATTGGCGGGCGCTTGTCGGAAGGTCTCCGCGCGCGGGCCGAGGCGGCCTTCGTGCTGTACGAACAACTGCGCTACGCGCGCCGCGACGATGGAAGCGACGAGAGCGCGTTGCGAGCACGCTTCGTGGCCAGCGTCGCCGCGTTGCGAACGAGGAGCTGACCATCCGTTTCACCGCGAAGGCCGTTGTCGTCCTCCTACTGGCCCTGCCGACCCTCTCCTCCGCCACCGATCCGAAGCCGGCCGCGAGCAGGGCGCGACCGGTCCCGAAAAAGGCCGTCGCACCGCCCGCACCGAAGCCGTCGGCGGTCGACTACAGCCGTCGACGCGAGATTCTCGACTACATCGACGACCTGGTCGTGCGTGAGCATTTCGATCGCGCCAACCTGCTGCGGGTGTTCGCCGACGTGCGCTACAGCGCGACCGCTGCGCGGCTGATGATGCCTTCGTCGACCACGTCCGTGCGCCGCGACTGGAACGTCTATCGCGCGCGCTTCGTCGAGCCGGTGCGACTGGCCGCGGGCTTCCGCTTCTGGGACGACAACGCAGACCTGCTGGCCCGCGCCGAACGCGAGTTCGGCGTACCCGCCGAGATCATCGTCGGCATCCTCGGCGTCGAGACCGTGTACGGGCGCAATACCGGCAGCTTCCGCGTCGTCGATGCGCTGACCACGCTGGCGTTCGACTATCCGAACAAGCAGCGCGACCGCTCGGCGTTCTTCCGCGAACAGCTCACCGACGTTCTGCTGATGACGCGCGAGGACGGCGTCGACCTCGCCGCGTTGAAGGGTTCATATGCGGGTGCGATCGGCATGCCGCAGTTCATGCCCGGCAGCATCCGCAGCTATGCGATCGACTACGACGGCGACGGTCGCATCGACCTGGTCGGCAGTGCCGCGGACGTGATCGGCAGCGTGGCCAACTTTCTTGCGCAGCACGGCTGGGTGCGTGACCTGCCAGCCTACCTGCCACTGACCAGTCCCGCGGGGCTCGACGCGACCCAGGCCGCGCGGATCGACGTGATGGTGGACGCCGGCAGCGTGCCGACGTTCTCGCTGACGGACCTCGCTGCAGCGGGCCTCGCGACCGGTGCTGCGTCCGTCGATTCGATCGCGCTGATCGACCTGCCTTCCGGCAGCGACGCGTCCGGTCGTCCGCTGGTCACCTACTTGGCGGGCACGCAGAACTTCCACGTCATCACCCGCTACAACCGCAGCTACTTCTACGCGTTCTCGGTAATCGAGCTGGGCAGCACGATCAAGGCGCTGCGCGACGTGCGGTAGCTGCTACGCATTTCCCTCGATGCGCGGCGAGGATGCCCGGCTGCAAGGCGCAGCGCGCGGAGGGAGCCGCGCGGGCCGTGGTCCTTGGGGATCCCGAGCAGGATGCAATGCCAGAGACGGGTGCGGTCGTAGCCACAAAGTCAAAAACTTAGCGGGGGCCCCAGATGGAAGTCAGATCCGGGATCGAGAATTCCGAATCTTCCGGTGGCGCACGCAACGCGTCGACATACGCGCGAATCTTGTCGAGATGCTCGGCGATCAGCATGCGGTGCACGAAGTTCTCGAACTCTCGCTTGATCGATTCCTTGCCGACATCGATGCGCTGCCATTTGCCGTCGCTTGCGCGAATCGAGATGCGATAGGCGATCTGGATGTATTCGCCGTGGACGCGATAGCTGTTCGACTTGTTGACGCGGTGGCGGACGATGCCTTCGTCGACCAGCGGCTGATAAGACGCGAGGAGGTCCTTGTGCAGCAGCGCGCTCTTACCGATCTTGCTGCGATGACGAGCCTTGACGGCCTCGTACAAGACGGGATGGTCGCTGATGAAGCGTTCCAGTATCGACTGCTTCGCTTCGTCGTTATCCATGATCTTCCCTGACCGGACCGAAGTCGCAGCAAGAACCATACCGCACTCTGCCGCCGTCTTGTTACATCGCTGACGAGGATACAACGCCGGCGCATCGCGCCCAAGGCGTCAACGCCTTGGGCGGTCGATCAGGCGGGGAAGACGCCGGTCGACAAGTAACGGTCACCGCGATCGCAGACGATGAAGACGATCGTGGCGTTGCTCACGGTCGCTGCGACGCGCAGCGCGATGCACAGGCCGCCGGCCGCGGAGATGCCCGCGAAGATGCCTTCTTCAGCGGCCATGCGGCGCGCCATCGCCTCGGCATCGGACTGGCTGACGTTCTCGATCTGATCGACCCGCGAGGCCTCGAAGATCTTCGGCAGGTAGGCCTCCGGCCACTTGCGGATGCCGGGAATCTGCGAGCCCTCGTCGGGCTGCGCCCCGACGATGCGGATCGTCGGGTTCTGCTCCTTCAGGAAGCGCGAGACACCCATGATCGTGCCGGTCGTGCCCATGCTCGCGACGAAATGGGTCAACGTGCCCTGCGTGTCGCGCCACAGCTCCGGACCGGTGGTCTCGTAGTGCGCGCGCGGGTTGTCCGGGTTGGCGAACTGGTCGAGGATCAGGCCCTTGCCTTCGCTCTGCATCCGTTCGGCGAGGTCGCGTGCGTACTCCATGCCGCCGTCCTTCGACGTCAGCACGATCTCGGCGCCGAACGCCCGCATGGTCTGGCGTCTTTCGATCGACAGGTGCTCGGGCATCACCAGCACCATGCGATAGCCGCGGATCGCCGCCGCCATCGCGAGCGCGATGCCGGTGTTGCCGCTGGTGGCTTCGATCAGCGTATCGCCGGGTTTGATCGTGCCGCGTTCTTCGGCGCGCTTGATCATCGACAGCGCCGGTCGATCCTTCACCGAGCCCGCCGGATTGTTGCCTTCGAGCTTGCCGAGAATGATGTTGCCGCGCTGTTGGTTCTCGTCGCCGGGAATGCGCGTCAGGCGCACCAGCGGCGTGTTGCCGATGGTGTCTTCGAGGGTCGGATAGGCGATGGGCGCGGGTGCGGCGGACTGCATGAGGCCTGGACTCTTGGGACACGGGGGAACTGGCAGTTTAGCCACAAACCGCGAGCCGCGCGGAGGGCGCGGCCCGCGTGCTGCTGTCAGCGCAGCGCGGTCATTTCTTGGCGAGCGACGTGTTGCCCGCCTCGCCGACCTGCTTCCTCGACGCGGTCTTCGCGCCGTGACCCGCGTCGGGGCTGGCCTGCGCGCCGTCCTTCGCCTTGCCGGCGACGGTCAGGCCACCGCGCGAGAAACCCGCGGCGTTCTTCTCGCCGACGCCGACGACGCGCGTCTCGAAGTCGGACCAGTCCTTGAAGTTGCCCTGCTTGCGCTCGGCGAGGATCTTGCCGGACAGGCCGGGGCCGATGCCCTTGATGCTTTCCAGCTGCGACGCGTCGGCACCGTTGACCTCGACCGCGGCCCATGCCGAACCGGCGAAAGCGAACAGCGCAAACAGGACGGCCGCGACGGACGCGACGAATTGTTTGAGGAACATGGTGATCTCCAGGGTGATGCCTCCGGGCCGGAGGCGCACCCGCATTCAACGATGCGGAGACCCTGGTCGAAAAGACTGCGGTCGGGCGACTTCGGACGGAGTAATGAAGACGAAGGAGAGGCTTGCCGGATCAGCGCTCGCCCACCGGCCGCACCGTCACGCCTACCGAAAGCTTGTGCGCCCCGCCGCCGCGGATGATCCCGCGAAGCGGACTCACGTCGCCGAAGTCGCGGCCGGCGGCCAGCGTGACGTGCGACGTCGACGGAATGACGTCGTTGGTCGGGTCGAGGTCCAGCCACGCCGACGAGCCGTCACGCATCGGGCACCACACGGAGACCCACGCGTGCGAGGCATCCGCGCCGACCAGTCGCTTCCTGCCGGGCGGCGGCTTGGTCAGCAGATAGCCGCTGACGTAGCGCGCCGCGAGACCCATCGCGCGCAGGCCGCCGATCATCACGTGAGCGAAGTCCTGGCAGACGCCTCTCTTCGCGTGGAACGCGTCCAGCACCGGTGTGGAGATTTCGGTGCTGTCCGAGTCGTACCTGAAGTCGAGATGGATACGTCGCATCAGGTCGATCGCGCCTTCGGCGATCGACCGGTCGGCGGTGAAC
This sequence comes from Betaproteobacteria bacterium, assembly GCA_025356395.1. Classification (GTDB taxonomy): domain Bacteria; phylum Pseudomonadota; class Gammaproteobacteria; order Burkholderiales; family Burkholderiaceae_D; genus CAHJXF01. The sequence goes on along the minus strand of JANXTA010000117.1, from coordinate 13,404 downwards.
GAGCTCGCGGCGTAGTGGCCGAGCTCGCGATGTCGCGGGATGTACGGCGACGAGAAGGAGAACTCGTTCTCGGGCGCATAGTGGGCGCCGGCGCGATAGGCGAGGCGGAAGACCACGTCGCGCCACGGCAGGGCGCTGTGCGCGTCGAAGTCCTCGTAGCGCGGCAGCAGGCGCACGCGGCTCACGGCGCGCACGGCCAATCGCGGATGCGGGACGTCGAGCGAAAAATAGAAGCGGCTGTTGCCGAACACGTCGACGCTCATGCGCTGCACGAACGGCTTGGGGACGACGCCGATGCGGAAGGTCTCGAGCAGTTGGTGCGGCTTCTCGGATGGCCGCAGGTACGCGACGTGATGCGCGAGCGCGACCTCGCTTGAGTAGCGATAGGTCGTGTCGTGCATTACGTCGAGCACGATGGCCTGCTGATCCTGTAGCACCACGGTCATGGCCTCGCCTTCACCGCGCCGTCGTGCGCCAGAGATCGCCCACGATGCTGAAGTAGCGCAGCGCGATGTCGCTCGACAGGCGTCGCGCGAGAGCCGCGAGGCGGCGCGTCATCTCGATGGCGGCCGTGTGCTTGCCCGCCGCGTCGCGTTCGACCAGGGCGGCCAGCGTCACGCCGACGCCTTCTGTCGGGAAGCCCGCCAGCAATGCGGACGCAGGGCCGGCGCCGGTGTCGGGCAGGCGACTGACCTCGTTGCGCAGCAGCGACACCATCGTGGCCAGCGCGCGCGGGTTCTCTTCGTCGAGCACCAGCAGGTCGAGCAAGGCCGCGAGCTCCTGGCGACGTTGATAGAGCGAGCGATAGGTGATGGTGCTGTCGAACAGGCCGAGCACCAGCGCGAAGGCGCGCTCGCGTTCGCTCTGCAGCACGTCGCGTTCCAGCAGCACGGTCAGCGCATTGGTCATCGCGAGCAGGCGCTCGATCTGACGACCGATGGTCAGCAGCCGCCAGCCGTCGTCGCGCGTCATGCGGTCGGTCTGCGCGCCGGTGATCGCATAGAGCTGCGAGCCGACGTGTTCGAGCGCCTCGCGCGCCATCGCGCCGGTGACCTTCTCGTCGGACTTCAGCGAGCCCAGCCGCGCGTTGTAGTCCTCCAGCATCGACGACACGAGTCGCCAGTGCTCGGGCGACAGTCGATCACGGATCTGGCCGGCCGCATGCGACAGCGCATCGAGCGCGAAGCCGACGCCGCGGTTGTCTTCGGTATCGGGCAGCCCCGCGATCAGCGCGCGTTCGAAGACCCGCGGGGCCATGCCGGGCGAAGGCACCGCGCGCGCGACCAGGCCCGCGGTGATGCACAGCTCGCGGACCGCCTCGAAGAACGACGGCGGCAGGCTGTCGTCGGCCGGCAGGCGGTTGAGTACGAGCCTGGTCAGGCGCACGCCGTACTCGGCGCGCTCGGTGTAGCGGCCCATCCAGAACAGGTTCTCCGCGGCTCGGCTCGACACGGGGCGTGCGCGGTTGGTTCGTGCCGCGACCAGCTCCTCGGGTTGCAGCTTCGGCGGCAGCATCGAGAACTCGTTGATGGGTCCGAGCGTGCGGACCCAGGTATCGAGGCTCGAGCCGCCACGCTGCATCGACACGATCTGCCGGTCACGGTTGGCGATGCGCGCAAGCGCACCCGGAAAGACATGCCAGCGCTTGATCGCGCCGGCTTCGTACGACGGCGCCTCGGCGAGCGCGAACACGCGCAGCATCGCCGCGCGCGGGACGATGCGGCCGCCGATCCAGGTCGGGGCCTGCGACAGCGGCAGGTGGCTCTGCACCGTGTATGCATCGGGGTCGGCGTCGATGCGCTTCTTCCAGGTCTCGAGCTGCGCGGCGGTTGCGGCCGCGCCGATCAGCGGCTCGAAGGCGGGACGATCGATCGTGGTGGGGTAGGTCGGCTTGACGACACGATGCGAGAGGTCGGGCGTGACCTGGTCGCGTGCCGCTTCCTCGCCGCACCACCACGACGACAGCGACGGCATCAGCAGGTCCTGCCCGAGCATCCGTTGCGCGATGCCTGGCAGGAAGCCGTTGAGAGCGGGTGATTCGAGGAAGCCGCAGCCGAGCGCGTTGGCCACCAGCACGTGCCGGCCGCGGATCGCCTGGATCAGCCCGGGCACGCCGATGGTGGATTCGGAACGCAGCTCCACCGGATCGCAGAAGTCGTCGTCGAGTCGCCGCAGGATGCCGTGGACGCGCTCGAGGCCGTGCATGGTCTTGAGGTACACGCGCTCGTCGCGGACCGTGAGGTCGGAGCCCTCGACCAGCGGCAGGCCGAGATAGCGCGCGAGATACGCGTGCTCGAAGTAGGTCTCGTTGTAGGGGCCCGGCGTGAGCAGCACGATGCGCGGCGCGCGGTTGCGCTGCTCCTCGTTGTCCATGTGCAGGCGTTGCAGATGGCTCTCGCTCGCGTCGCGCGGTGCGGGCTGGTCGAACATCGTGTCGCCCTCGTTCTGCACGAGGGCCTCGAGCATGTCGACGAGGCGCCGGTAGCTGGCGGCCAGGTGCTGCACCTGCAGGTCGCTGAAGGCCTCGGGGAAGAGGCGCGAGATGGTCAGCCGGTTCTCGAGCGCGTAACCGAGACCGGACGGCGCCTGGGTCCGCTGCGAGACCACGCTCCAGCGTCCGTCGGGGCCGCGGCCGAGGTCGAACGCGACGATGTGCAGGCGCACGTCGCCCGGGACGTCGACCCCATGCATCTCGCGCAGGTATCCGGGATGACCGTGCACCAGCGCGGCGGGGATGAAGCCCTCCGAGATCAGTGTCTGCGGACCGTAGATGTCGCAGACGACGGCATCGAGCAATCCAGCGCGTTGTGCAATGCCGGCTTCGATCTCCTGCCACTCCGCGTCCTCGACCACGAACGGCAGGAGGTCGAGCGACCATGGTCGCGGCGGCCCTTCGTCGGCATAGACCGTGTAGGTCATGCCGTTCTCCTGCACCTGCCGGCTGACCACTTCGAGGCGACGGTCGAGGTCCGCGAAGCCGTCGGTGCCGAGCAGTTCGAAGAAGCGCTGCCACGATTGCCGCACGTGACCCGACGCATCGCGCAGCTCGTCGAAGTGTCCTTCGCGCGCCGGCAGCGCGAGCCGGTCGGCGAGCGCGGCCGCGTCCTGGAACAGATCGGACTGGAAGAGGGATTGCGCCACGGGAAAGTGTCGACCGTGGCTAGCGTCGCCGCAGGTCGAGCGTCACCGGATATTCGGGACTCGGCGTCGTCGGCTGGATGACGAAATGACCCGGCGTGTGGCCGATCTTGAAGAAGCGCGCGAGGCGTCGACTCTCGGCCTCGTACGCGTTGATCGGAAAGGTGTCGTAGTTGCGGCCACCCGGATGCGCTACGTGATAGCGGCAGCCACCAACCGACTTCTCGCTGGTCGTGTCGACGATGTCGATCACCAGCGGCGCATCGACGCCGAGGGTGGGGTGAAGCGCGGACGGCGGCGACCACGCGCGGTAGCGCACGCCGGCGACGAACTCGCCGGAGCGTGCGGTCGGCGTCAGCGGCAACTGGCGACCGTTGACGGCGATTGCGAGACGCGGATCGGTGAGGCCTTCGACGATGATCTCGAGACGCTCCACCGACGAGTCGACGTAGCGCGCCGTGGCGCCATTGGCGGTCTGCTCGGCCAGCACGTGCCACGGTTCCAGCGCAGCGCGCAGCGTCATGTGCACGCCGGCCGCGCTGAACTCGCCGGCGAGCGGGAAACGGAACTCGACGTGTGGCGCGAACCACGAGGCCTGCAGCGGATAGCCGGCTTCGGCCAGCTCGGCCATCACGGTCTCGAAGTCGGCGCGCACAAAGGTCGACAGCATGAAGCGGTCGTGCAGGCCGGTGCCCCAGCGCATCAGCGGCGCGGCATACGGCTGCTTCCAGAAGCGCGCCACCATGGCTCGCAACAGGAGCTGCTGCGCGAGGCTCATCTGCGCGTGCGGCGGCATCTCGAACGCGCGCAGCTCCAGCAGGCCGAGGCGGCCGGTCGGACCTTCGGGCGAATACAGCTTGTCGATGCAGAACTCGGAGCGGTGCGTGTTACCGGTCACGTCCGAAAGGATGTTGCGCAGCGCGCGGTCGACCATCCACGGCGTGGCATAAGGCTCCGGCTGGCCGGGCACGATGACGGTCGCACGATCGGCGACGCCGTCCTTCCATCCGTCCGCAAGCTTCTGCTCGGCGACCTGACGAGCGACTTCGCCGAACGCGATCTCGAGTTCATACAACTGGTCGTCGCGCGCCTCGTCGACCCGCGGCGCCTGGCTGGTCGGGCCGATGAACATGCCCGAGAAGAGGTAAGACAGCGACGGATGGTTGTGCCAATAGCCGATCAGGCTCGTCAGAAGCTTGGGATTGCGCAGGAAGGGACTGTCGGCCGGCGTCGCACCGCCCATCACGAAGTGATTGCCGCCGCCGGTGCCCATGTGCTTGCCGTCGACCATGAACTTCTCGGTCGACAGGCGCGTCTCGTGCGCGGTCTGGTAGAGGAACTCGGTGTGGTCGACCAGATCCTTCCAGCTCGACGCCGGATGGATGTTGACCTCAATCACGCCGGGATCGGGCGTGATCTGCAGCATCTTCATGCGCGCATCGCGCGGCGGCAGATAGCCTTCGAGCACGATCGACAAGCCGAGCGTGCGCGCGCTGTTCTCGATGCCCGCGATCAGTTCCAGGTAGCGCTCGACGTCGGCCACCGGCGGCATGAACACGCGCAAACGTCCGCCGCGCAATTCGACGCAGAGCGCCGTGCGCACGACCCACGAGGCCGACTTGCCGACTTCGACCAGTGCAGGCTCGACGGGGGACTTCGGCTTCACGAGGTCGGCAGCGCCGGCGATCGGGGTGGGCGCGCGGACGATGCGCACCTGCAGTTCGGCGAGCGAAGGCAACGGGCCGCTGAGTTCCGACGGATCCTTGGGGATCAGGTATGGGTACTCCTTCGGGTCCACCCACGGCAGCGTGTCGAGCGGCAGGCGATAGCCCATGGCCGATTCGCCCGGCGTGAGCTTGAGGTGCGCGTCGCGGACCGGCCAGCGGCTCGTGATCCATCCGGTGGTGGCCCCGCCGATCGCGAACGTCAGGTCCTCGGCGCGCGCGAGCGGCAGCACGAAGCCGACCGGTTCGGCCGCCATGACCGCGTCGCTCTTCTTCGCTGGCCTCGCGGCTTCATCCACGGCGCTGTTGACCGGCAGTCGATCGGTGCGCCACATGCCCTGGAAGTCGTCTTCGTACGCGGGCAGCACGTGATCGGCGGCCAGTCCGAACGATTGCGCGATGGCCGCGATCAGTCGCGCGGCATCGTCGACGGTCCAGCCCCGGGTCACGCCACTGCGCGCACGCGTCTTCTCGTGCTCGCCACCCTTCAGGTCCTCGAGGTCCTCGTCGAAGATCGCTGTGTCCGACACGCAGGGCTCGCCATCGAGGCGCCACAGCGCCGACAACGCCCACCGCGGTAACAGCTCGCCGGGGTACCACTTGCCCTGGCCGAAGTGCATGAAGCCGTTGGCGCCGTAGCGTCCGATCAGCTTCGGCAAGAGGCGCAGCGCGTAGTCGCGCTTGGTCGGTCCGAGGGCGTCGGTATTCCATTCGCCCGCATCGCGGTTCTCGATCGCGACGAAGGTCGGCTCGCCGCCCTGCGTGAGGCGCACGTCCATGGCGTTCAGCTGCGCGTCGACCTGATGGCCGAGCGTGTCGATCGCGGTCCATTGCGCGGGCGTGTACGGCAGCGTCACGCGCGGTGACTCGAAGGTCCGCGTGACCTTCATGATGTGATGGAACTCGACGTTGCTCGGGCTGACCATGCCCGACACCGGCGCGGCACTGCCCGGCTCGGGCGTGGCCGCGAGCGGGATATGGCCTTCGCCGGCGAGCAGGCCCGACGTCGGGTCGAGGCCGATCCATCCGGCGCCCGGCAGGTAGACCTCGCACCACGCGTGCAGGTCGGTGAAGTCGGTCTCGGAACCGGACGGGCCGTCGAGCGACTTCACGTCCGGACGCAACTGGATCAGGTAACCCGACACGAAGCGCGCGGCGAGTCCCAGGTGACGCAGTGCCTGCACCAGCAGCCATCCCGAATCGCGGCACGAACCCGCCGCGGACACGAGCGTCTCCTCGGGCGTCTGCACGCCCGGCTCCATGCGGATCAGGTAGCGGATGTCCTGTTGCAGCCGCTGGTTGATGCGCACCAGGAAGTCGATCGTGCGTTCCTTGACGCCCTTTCGCGACGCCACGCTGGCGACGAACTCCGCGAACATCGGCGTGTTGTCGATCTTGACGAGATACGGCGCGAGGTCACGCGCCAGCACCTCGTCGTACTTGAACGGGAAGTTCTCGGCCCACTCCTCCAGGAAGAAGTCGAAGGGGTTGTAGACCGCCATCTCGGCGACCAGGTCGACCGTGACGCGGAAGTGGTCGGTAAGGTCGGGGAAGACCAGACGCGCCTGGTAGTTCGCGAACGGATCCTGCTGCCAGTTGATGAAATGCTGGGTCGGCGAGATCGACAGCGAATACGAGAGGATCGGCGTGCGGCAATGCGGGGCCGGCCGCAGGCGGATGACCTGCGGGCCGAGGGCGACCAGCCGGTCGTACCGGTAATCTGTGACGTGCGTCAGCGCAACGTGGATAGCCAACGCGAACTCCTGTTGATGAACTGAGCGCGTCGCGACGCTTCAGATCGAAATGGATTCGGGCTCATGGGGAATCCGAAATGATGCGCTTCGACGGCAACACGACCGCGCGCCCGATGAATGACCGCGGTCGCGATCAGTCATTCCACGCGAGGAAGTTCCCGCTGATGCGTCCGCCGAGATCGTTGACGCGTTCGAGAAAGTTGGTGAGCCAGGCGTGCAGCCCGGTCTGGAGGATGTCGTCGATACGGCCGAACTCCAGCTCCGCGCGCAGCATGCCCGCGCGTCGCTCGGTGTCGTGCGAATGATCGTTGCCGACGTTGGCGAGATTGATCACGACCTCGTTGACGCAGGCCGACAGCGAGCGTGGCATGTCGCCGCGCAGGATCATCAGCTCGGCGACGCGTGCCGGCGTGATGAGATCGCTGTAGACCTTGCGATAGATCTCGAACGCCGAGACCGAGCGCAGCACGGCCGCCCAGTAATAGAAGTCGCCGTGCGACGAGACCTGCTCGCCGGCCTTCGCATCGCTGCGCTCCACCGACGTGGGCTCGACCAGCCGACCGAGCTCGGCCATCCCGTGGTACTTGACGTCGAGCAGGCGGGCCGTGTTGTCGGCGCGCTCGAGGAAGGTGCCCATGCGCGCGAAGTGGAAGGCTTCGTCCTTCAACATCGTGCCGATCATCACGCCGCGCGACAGGTGCGAACGGAACTTGACCCACTCGAAGAACTCGGTCGGATCGCGCTCCAGCATCTTGCTGGTGAGGATGTTGTTGAGTTCGAGCCAGGTCGCGTTGGAGGTCTCCCAGAACTCCGTCGTCAGCGAGCCGCGCACGGCGCGGGCGTTCTCGCGGGCGCGGCGGATACACGAGTAGATCGACGAGCTGTTGGCCGGATCGCGCGCCATGAAGTTGATGACCGAACGCGCGGTGATCTTGTCGTGGGCCTTGTCGTAGCTGGCCTGCAGTTCCGAGATGCCGAGCAGCGCGCGCCAGCCTTCCTCGGCGTTCTTGTCCGACTGCGGGAGAAGGGACGTCTGATGATTGACGTCGAGCATGCGCGCGGTGTTCTCCGCGCGCTCGACATAGCGCGCCATCCAGAACAGGTGATCGGCAGTGCGTGAAAGCATCGTTCAGTAGCTCCGTTCCAGAGCGTGTGCAGAGACCAATCGGCTCGCGCTATCGCGCGACCCGATGCGTGTTCTGGTGGTCACGTCACGCGGCCAGCGGCCGCATGAGTGCCCCCCACCATCGCTGACGCGATGGGCCGCGCGCTCGACATAGCGCGCCATCCAGAACAGGTGATCGGCGGTGCGTGAAAGCATCAGTCCTCCAGCACCCAGGTGTCCTTCGTCCCGCCACCTTGCGACGAGTTGACCACCAGCGAGCCTTCGCGCAACGCCACGCGCGTCAGGCCGCCGGGGACCATCGTGACGTGGTGACCCGAGAGCACGAACGGCCGCAGGTCGATGTGACGCGGCGCGACGCCCGACTCGACGTAGGTCGGGCAGGCCGACAGCGCAAGCGTCGGTTGCGCGATGTACTTGTTTGGATCGGCGACCAGCGCGCGACGGAAGTCCTCGATCTCGCGGGTCGTCGACGCGGGACCGACCAGCATCCCGTAGCCGCCGGCGCCGTGGATCTCTTTCACGACCAGTTCGGGCAGATGCGCGAGCGTGTATTTGAGGTCCTCGGCCTTGCAGCACTGGAAGGTCGGCACGTTCGACAGGATGGAATCCTCGCCGAGGTAAAACCGGATCATGTCGGGCACGTACGGATAGATCGACTTGTCGTCGGCGATGCCGGTGCCGATCGCGTTGGCCAGCGTGACGTTGCCGGCCTGATAGGCGCGCAGCAGGCCCTTGGTGCCGAGCGCCGAGTCGGCACGGAACACCAGCGGGTCAAGGAAGTCGTCGTCGATGCGACGATAGATCACGTCGACGCGCTGCGGCCCCTGCGTCGTGCGCATGAAGACCTGCTCGTCCTCGACGAACAGGTCAGGCCCTTCGACCAGCTCGACGCCCATCTGCTGCGCGAGGAATGCGTGCTCGAAGTAGGCCGAGTTGTACATGCCCGGCGTCATCACAACGACGGTCGGATTGCTCACGCCCTTCGGGGCGACCGCGCGCAGGCTGTCGAGCAACAGGTCGGGGTAGTGCGCGACCGGTGCCACGCGGTTCTGCCCGAACAGGTCGGGGAAGAGCCGCATCATCATCTTGCGATTCTCGAGCATGTACGACACGCCCGACGGCACGCGCAGGTTGTCTTCCAGCACGAAGAACTCGCCTTCGCCTGCGGCATTGCCGACCCGCACGATGTCGATGCCCGCGATGTGCGCGTAGATGTTGTTCGGAACGTCGACGCCTTTCATCTCCGGCCGGAACTGCGAGTTGCCGATGATCCGTTCGGGCGGGACGATGCCGGCCTTGAGGATGTCCTGGTCGTGATAGACGTCGTAGATGAAGCGATTGAGCGCGGTCACGCGCTGGCGCAGGCCGGCCTGCAGCACGCGCCAGTCGGACGCCGGAATGATGCGCGGGATGATGTCGAAGGGGATCGTCCGCTCGGTCCCGCCACCGCCTTCGTCGAGGTCGCCGTAGACCGCGAACGTGATGCCGACGCGGCGGAAGATCAACTCGCTCTCGGTCCGCTTGTCGGCGATGGCGTCGTCGCCCTGGCCGTCGAGCCAGTGCTTGAAGCGGGAATAGTGCGGACGCACGACGGTCTTCGCGTCGGTCATCTCGTCGAAAAAGTCGGCGGGCATCGTCAGGGGCGGCGGAATGAAACGGGCGCGTGTCCGGTGACGGACGGCGGGCGTGGAGGCGGCAAGGACAGCGCTCGCGGATCAGACATGCAGCGCGGAGTTGGCGGCTCGCATCGAATCGCCTTCGCTGGCCTCGAGGGATGGCTTCGATGCGCCGGACTTCACGACATCGGACCGGTCGTTCGACGTGCCATGCGCCCGGGGTCGCGTCGCGGCGGCCTGGCGCGGGACGAGATATCCGATGGCCTTGGGGCAGGGCGTCGGTGCGTCGGGGCGACCGGCGTGCGCCTCGAGGGTCCGGATGCACTTGTCGACGACCTTCGCGTGCCCGTCGAGGCAGGCCAGGGCCAACGCGCTGGCGATGGTGACGCGCAAAACCGCATTCATCGGGTACTTCTCCTCGTCGCCGCGTGGTCCACGCATCGGCAGTCGATCGCCGATGCGGTCTTGACGCTGAATTGTTGAAACGAGGTTAGCAAGAAACAAGCCATTGTCCGAAACAGAGGCAGGTGCGGGGACGTCATCCGATCCGCTCGATGACCGTCGGCAAAACAGACTTCTCGGCACCACCGTCGTCACCGAACGTATAACACGCAGCGACGAGCGCGCCCGCGTGGGCGGCGTCCGCCTCGCTGCGCGCATCGACGCGGGCGATGGGGTCGCCTGCCTTCACGATCCGGCCGAGCGGCAGCAGTTCGAGCAGGCCGACCGCGGGATCGATGACGTCGTCGGCGCGCTGGCGACCGCCGCCCAGCGCGACGACCGCGAGACCCAGTCCGCGGACGTCGATGGCCACCACGATGCCGTCGGTTGGTGCATGCACCACGCGCCGGCACGGCGCGACCGCGAGGTGGCGATCCGGGGCCTCGAGCAGATCGGCCGGGCCGCCGAGCGCCACGACCATGCGTGCGAAGTGGTCGGCCGCACGCCCCGACTGCAGGGCCTCGTCCAGCTTCGCGCGCGCTTCGGCGTCGCTCGCGGCCAGTCCCGCGGAGCGGAGCATCTCCGCGCCGAGCGCCATCGTCACGTCGATCAGTCGACGCGGGTCGGCAGCGGTCGACGAACGTCCGGTGAGGACCTCGATTACGCAGCGCACCTCAATCGCGTTGCCCGCGCATGGGGCGAGCGGCTGGTCCATCGCGGTAAGCAGCGCGGTCGTCGCGAGGCCCGCGCCGCGTCCGACCTGCGCGATGCTGGCCGCAAGTTCGCGCGCCTTCTCGAGCGTCGGCATGAACGCGCCGGAGCCGACCTTGACGTCCATCACCAGCGCGTCGACTCCCGCCGCCAGCTTCTTGCTGAGGATCGATGCCGTGATCAGCGCGATCGACTCGACCGTCGCCGTCACGTCGCGCGTCGCGTAGATTCGCGCGTCGGCGGGGGCCAGGTCGCCGGTCTGTCCGACGATCGCGCAGCCGACCTCGCGGACGACCTTCTGGAAGACGGCGCTCGATGGCGTCGCGTCGTAGCCGGGGATGCTGGCGAGCTTGTCGAGCGTGCCGCCGGTGTGGCCGAGGCCGCGGCCCGAGATCATCGGCACCGCCGCGCCGCAGGCCGCGACCAGCGGCGCGAGGATCAGCGAGACCGTGTCGCCGACGCCGCCCGTGGAGTGCTTGTCGACCACCGGCTGGTCGACGACGCCCTTCCATTGCATGACACTTCCCGAGCGACACATCGCGCGGGTCAGCGCGACGCGTTCGTCCATGGTCATGTCGTTGAAGAACACCGCCATCGCGAAGGCCGCGATCTGGCCTTCGCCGACTGAGCCGTCGGTGATGCCCGCGACGAAGGTGGCGATCTGGTCGGACGAGAGAACGCCACCGTCGCGTTTGATGCGGATGATTTCCTGGGGGAGCATGGGCTGCGTGACATCGACGGAGTGTTCGTGGACGCCATTCTCCGCCGCTTCGTGCAGCGCCTGGGCGCATTGCCTTGCACGTCGGCGGGAGAGACCCTAACCTTCCGCGCGATGCAGACACGGCGCGCCGCCACCGTGGCCGGCCACGATCAGGGAGCTTCGTTGAACGAATATCGGAACAACCGCTGTGCACGCACCCATGCCGCCGACCAGCGACGCGCATCGCCACGGAAGTCCGCCGCCCTCGCAGTTCTCGGGTTGCTTGTGCCGCTGCTCGGGCACGCCGCCTGCAAGGTCGAGACGCTCGATCTGCCGGTGAAGATGGTGGCATCGCGGGCGACCGCCACAGTGGGCATCAACGGCACGCAGGTGCCGCTGATGATCGATAGCGGCGCCTTCTACAGCTTTCTCACGGACGCCGCAGCGGAACAGCTCAACCTGCAGATGAAGCGGAACACGACGGTACGCGTCGAGGGCATCACGGGAAGGGTCGACACGCGGGTGACCAAGGTCGAGAAGCTCGAGCTGCTCAAGGGCGTCATTCCCGGCGTGAACTTCATCGTCGGGGGCAACGATGCAGGCGCCGGCACGCTCGGCATCATGGGACGCAACATCCTGTCGGTGACCGACACCGAGTACGACCTCGCGCACGGCGTGATCCGCTTCCTGTTCCCCACCGACGACTGTGCGAAGGCCAACATGGCCTACTGGGCGGGCAGCACGCCGGTCACCGAACTCGACCTGATCGAGGACTACCGCAGCAAGACGCCGGCGATCCGGGCCAAGGCGAAGCTCAACGGGAAGGAGTTCACGGCCCTGTTCGATACCGGCGCCACGACGGTCGTCACGGCGCGGGCCGCCCGCCGAGCCGGGGTCGCGGACGCCGACTTGAAGCCGGCCGGATCCGTCTATGGCGCGGGGCGCGGGCGCGCCGATGCCTGGATGGCGCCGTTCGAACGGTTCGAGCTCGGCAACGAGGCGATCTCCCACAACACCCTGCCCGTGGCGGACTTCGACATCGACGGCTCCGACCTGTTGCTGGGCATCGACTTCTTCCTGTCGCACCGCATCTACGTGTCGAAGCAGCAGTCGAAGATGTACGTCACGTACAACGGCGGGCCGGTGTTTGCGCTCGCCCAGCGGGCGGTCGCGAGGGCCGACACCGGCGAGGTCGATACGGCGGCCCCGAAGTCTCAGGCGACGACCGCCGACGAGTACGCGCGGCGCGGTGCGGCATCGGCTTCGCGCCGCGACTACGAACGGGCGCTGGCCGATCTGGACAAGGCCTGCGAGCTCGAGCCGACGTCGGCTGCGTTCTTCGCGGAGCGCGGCGCCATCCAGCGCGCGTTGAAGCATCCGGTCGCGGCGCTCGCGGACTTCGACAAGGCACTGACCCTCGATCCCGGCCAGGCCGACGCGCGCCTGGCCCGCATCGAGTTGCGTTCGGCCGCGAAGGATGGCGTTGGGGCAAGGGCCGACCTCGACGCACTGGACCAGCTGCTGCCGCCGCAGGCCCAGATGCGGCTGTCGATGTCGACCCTCTACCTGGAGCTGGATCAGCCGGCGCAGGCGATCGTGCAGCTGAACCAGTGGCTTCCCGCCCATCCGAACGAAATCCGGCGAGAGCTCGCGCTCAACAATCGTTGCTGGGCTCGCGCGATGCTCGGCGTCGAGCTCGACAAGGCGCTGGACGACTGCGACGACGCCGTCGACGCCGACGCGAAGAACGCGAACTATCTCGACAGCCGCGGCTGGGTTCACCTGCGCCTGGGCAAGTACGGAAAGGCGTTGTCCGACTTCGACCGCAGCATCGCGGTTCAACCGCAAGGCGCGTGGTCCCTCTATGGTCGGGGCCTGACGAAGACGCGCCTCGGTGATGGCCCGCAGGGCGACGCCGACCTCGCGGCCGCGCGGAAGCTGCTGGCCGACATCGACGTGCAGGTGGCACACAAGGGGCTGGTGCCCGCCACGGCGGCAAAGCCCTGACGCAGCGTGGCGGGCTCGGCGCAGGTGCTCTCTGCACCGGTGCTCGCCCTAGGGATGGTCTGCGTAAGTCAGCCTGATGCAGGCTTGATGCGTTGAATCGAGATCACGTTCGAACGGTGCCGATGCTGAAGCGGATGAGCCTGGGCAACAACGGATTCGACCGGTCGCCGAAGCGGACGAGGAAGCG
>JANXTA010000115.1 GCA_025356395.1 Betaproteobacteria bacterium | reverse complement strand
ACGGAGAGGTTTGGTTTGCGACTTTCACTGATTTTTCGGAGAGGAGCCGATTTGCTTCCAGAACGAGGTCGACCGCTTCGGCAAGATCGGCGCGCGCCTCTTCGATCGTCGATGCTTGAACATTCGCGCCGGGAAGCTCTTCGACGAAGCCGACATACCCCTCGGGTACTTTTTCGAAAACAGCCGTCAGCTTCATGTCAACGCGCTCCTCAAGAAACACCACTCAAAGACATACGCCATACCGAACGACCACGTCAGTTGTTCACCTTCGGCCGGATATCCGGCGCGCTCGGCGACGGCACCACCGTCTCGGCGAGCTTCTGGTCCTTGCCGGCTTGCGCGCGCTTCATCGCTTCGGCGGCCTCGGGCGGCACGTAGTTCTCGTCGTGCTTCGCGAGGATCTCGCGCGCCACAAACACGCCGTTCTCAAGCTGGCCCTGCGCGACCACGCCCTTGCCCTCCTTGAACAGGTCCGGAAGGATGCCGGTGTATTGCACCGGCACGCTCTTCGCCGTGTCGGTGACGACGAAGCGAATGTTCGTGCCGTTGCGTTGCAGCGTGCCGTTCTCCACCATGCCGCCGATGCGGAAGCTGCGGCCGGTGGGCGCCTCGTGCTGCGCCACCTGGCTCGGCGAATAAAAGAACACCAGGTTGCTCTGGAATGCGTTGAGGATCAGCGCGACGACAGCCGCGACGGCGACCAGCACGCCGCCGACGATGGCGAATCGTTTCCTGCGCGGCGTCATGACAGCACCTCGTCGTCCACGTCCTGCAATGCGCGGCGATGGCGGCGCGCGGCCAGGATCGGGTCGATCAGCATGCAGGCCGCCGTGACGGCATAGGCACCCCACACGTAGACCGCGTAGCCGCCCATCGCGAAGAAATCGGAAGGACTCGCCCAGCTCATGCCGCCTCCATCTTCCGTGCCGTGGTCAACCATTGCGCGTGGCGCTCGCGTTCCGCGACGATCGCCTGGGTCCGCTTGAATACCACCGCGAACGCGTAGGCCCAGAACGCCAGCGTCATCAGCAGCATCGCGAGCAGCATCGACTGCGCCATAGTCGGCGCCGACGACAAGGTAAGGGACGCGCCCTGATGCAGGGTGTTCCACCACTTCACCGAAAAATAGATGATCGGCACGTTGACGCTGCCGACGATGGCCAGCAGCGCACCGGCTCGATCGGCGCGGCGCGTGTCGTCGATCGCGTCGACCAGCGCGAGGTAGCCGAGGTACAGGAACAGCAGGATCAGTTCCGACGTGAGCCGCGCGTCCCACACCCACCAGGTGCCCCAGGTCGGCCGGCCCCACAAAGCGCCGGTCCACAGCGCGAGGAAGGTGAACATCGCGCCGGTGGGCGCGATCGCGCGCGCGAACATCGAGGCCAGGCGCGCGTTGAGCGCCCAGCCGATCGCGGCCCAGGCGGCCATCGCGAGGTACAGCACCATCGACATCCACGCCGCCGGGACGTGGATGAAGATGATGCGATACGCGTCGCCCTGCGTCGCGTCGGTCGGGGCCACGAAGAAACCCACGTAAAGCGCGACGATCGCGAGCGCCGCGGCGAGCACCCACAGCGCGGGCGACCAGCGCGCCGCGAGCGTGTAGAAACGTGCGGGCGACGCGAAGTGAAAGAGGCGGAACGTGGTTGCCAAAACGGGTTACTCCGTCGCGATCCTGAGCGCTGCGGCCGTGGCCGGCGGAGCGAGAAGCATCGTCAGGATCAGCAAGGCGCCGAGCAGCGAAAAGTGACCGCGCGCCGAAAGCCCAGAGTCTAGCGCGACCACGGCGCCGCTGCCGAAGATCAGGGTCGGGATGCAGAGCGGCAGCACCAGCAGGATCAGGAGCACGCCGCCGCTGCGCACGCCCAGCGTCAGGGCTGCGCCGAGGCCACCGAGCAGGCTCAGGATCGGCGTGCCGAGGAGCAGCGACCCGGTGAGCGCAAGGATCGAACGCGGTTCGACGCCGAACAGCAGGCCGAGTAGCGGCGCCATGACCACGAGCGGCAGGCCGGTCAGCAGCCAGTGCGCCAGCGCCTTGGCGATCGCGACCGGCAGCGAGCCGCCCGCCAGCAGCATCTGGTCGAGCGATCCGTCGGCGAGGTCGCCCGCGTAGAGCTGGCCGACCGACAGCATCGCCGCGAGCAGCGCGCAGACCCACACGATGCCGGGCGCAATCTGCTTCAGGACCTGCGGCTCCGGACCGATGCCGAGCGGGAAGAGACTGGCTGCGATCGCGAAGAACGCGACCGGCAGCAGCGCGTCGGAGCGGCGTCGCGCGGCCAGCAGCAGGTCGCGACGCAGGACCGTCGAGAAGACGTGGTTCATGCCGGCGCCATGGTTGCGTCGAGTTGCACGGTGCGCCACGTGCCATCGGCTAGGGTCGGCGGCACGTGGCTCGTAAAGAGCGCGTTACCGCCGCGCGCCGCGTGGTCGGCGAGTAACGTGCTCACCAGCGCGACGCCCTCCGCATCGAGCGCGTCGTAGGGCTCGTCGAGCATCCAGGTCGCCTGCGGGTCGGACAGGCAGAGACGCGTCAGCGCGACGCGGCGACGCTGGCCTTGCGATAGCGTGCGGATCGGCGCGTTGTGGCGCGAGTGGAGGCCGAAACGGCGGATGGATGCTGTGATGGCGGCTTCGGAGGCGGAGAGTCCGTGGAGGCTCACTAAGTGGCGGACGGACTCGGTGACCGTCAGATCGTCTTTCAGCGCGTTGGCATGTGCCAGGTAGACGAGCGGCGGTCCGTCCCGGGCCGGAAAGTTGTCCGACTTCCATGCGACGGTTCCTGCTTCCGGCTGCGTCAGGCCGGCAAGCACGCGTAGCAGCGTCGTCTTGCCATACCCGTTAGCCGCACGCAGCCAGACCAGTTCTCCGGCCTGAAGGTCGAGATCGAAGTGGCTGAACAGGATGCGTTCTCCGCGTCGGCAGGCGAGACCCGCGACGACGAGCCGACTGCTGGCACGCGCAGCGATTTTCGGCGCGACTTCGTCGCGGTCCCCCGTCACTTCGCGGTTCACTTCCTGTCCGCCTTCCTCGTGCGTGTCGGCGAGCCAACCACCCCCTCCGGCGCATTCAACGCATAGAACTCATGCAGCTTAGCCGCGAGCGTCTGCTTGTTCGGCAACTGCGTCTGGTACTGCGCCACCAGCGCGGGAGACAGCGTGCGACTCAATGCGTCCTCGACGACTTCGGCGTCTTTGAACGCACATAACAGCACGCCGGTCGCCGGGTTCTCGTGCGATTTCTTCACATCGCGGTCCAGCGCTTCGAGATAGAAATTCAGCTTGCCGAGATGCTCGGGCGCGAAGGCCGTGACCTTCAGTTCGATCGCGACCAGGCAATTCAATCCGCGGTGGAAGAACAGCAGGTCGATCGCGAAATCCTGGCCGCTCACCTGCACGGGGTACTCGGTGCCGACGAAGCAGAAATCGCGTCCGAGTTCAATGAGGAAGCGCCCCAGGTGCTGCAGCAGCGAGTGGTGCAGGTGGGCTTCGGAATGCGGGCTCGGCAGCGTGAGGAACTCCAGCAGGTAGGCGTCCTTGAAATGCTGGTTGGCCTGCGGATGCAATTCGCTCAACGCTGTCGAGAGTTTCGGTGGGTCGAGCACGGCCCGTTCAAACAGCGCCGCGTCGATCTGCCGTGCGACCTCGCGCACCGGCCATCGGTGCTCGGCCGCCAGGCGCAGGTTGAACTTGCGTTCCTCGGGTCGCTTTGCGCGCGCCAGGATGTGCAGATGCGACGACCACGACAGGACTCTCAACAGCGTTGAGAGTCCTAGATGAGCTCGATACGCTTCGAAGAACTGGCGCATGCGCCACAGGTTCTGCATCGAGAACCCGCGCTGGCCGGGCTCGTGCAGTGCGATATAGGTGGCGAGGCGCACTACCGCCCCCTTGGCCCAGCCCTCGGCTTCGATCCGGTGATGGAGGTATTCGCCAATACGCCAGTAGAGGTCGATCAGCTCGGTGTTAACGGCGCGCACGGCGTGGATCAGCGTCACCACTTCGGCGAATGCCGGCGCGGCAAATACTGAAGTCACGACGGCGACCGTGCGCTTCGTCATCCAGCGCTTTCGTCCAAAACCTGATCGACGGTGACCTCGACCGGCAGATCGTTGTGTCTTTCCTGATCCACGAAGCGGGTTGCCTTTCTGTTTCCTGACAGTCCGTGGTTGTGCCGAATGGTCTCGCGGGCGGAAATCGAAGCGAAGGAGTTGTCAGAGTTTGTTGACACTCACACTATCCGTAAATGTTTACAGTCAGCCCGAACACGGACGAGCCGGAACTCGCAACCCCCACATCCCTGGACCCGCGATCGCATGCCGATCTTGCTCGGCAGCGGCTTCGGCGGGCTCGCGGCGGCTGTCCGGCGGGGCGCGCGAGGCTACCGCGTCACGGTCCTCGAGCAACTCGATGCGCCGGGCGGTCGTGCCTACGTGCATCACCAGGACGGCTTCGTCTTCGATGCGGGTCCGACGGTCATTACGGCGCCTTTCCTGTTCGAGGAACTGTGGACGCTGCCCGGCAAGCGCATGAGCGACGACTTCAACCTGCGCCCGGTGACGCCGTTCTATCGCGTGGTCTTCGACGACGGGGAGCATTTCGAATACACCGGTGATGCCGCTTGAATGCGGGCGGAGGTGGCGCGCATCGCAGCCGGCGACCTCGAGGGCTACGAGAAATTCCTGAAGGCGAGCGAAGCGATCTATCGAGTGGGCTTCGAAGCGCTGGGCGACGAGCCCTTCGACGCGTGTACCGACATGGCGAGGGTGTTGCCCGATCTGGTGCGGCTTGAAGCTTACCGTAAGGTCTACTCGCTCGCGTGCAAGCACGTCACCGACGCACGACTGCGGGTGGTGCTGACGTTCCAGTCGCTACTGGTCGGCGGCAATCCATTCGCCACGACGTCGGTGTACTGCCTGATCGCGTTCCTCGAGCGGCAGTGGGGCGTGCACTTCCCGATCGGCGGCACCGGCAGCTTCGTGCGCGGACTCGTCAAGCTGATCGAAGGGCAGGGTGGTGCCATCCGTTGCAGCGCCAAGGTCGCGCAGATCTGCGTGACCGATCGCAACGCGGCGAGCAGCGTGCGCCTGTCCGACGGCGAGAACCTCGCCGCCGATGTCGTCGTCTCGAACTGCGACTCGGCGTGGACTTACAAGCACCTGCTCGCGCCCGAGCATCGTCATCGCTGGACCGACAAGCGCATCGAGCGTTCGCGTTCTTCGATGAGCCTGTTCGTCTGGTACTTCGGCACCGATGGTCGCTACGAGGACGTCGCGCACCACTCCAACCTGCTCGGCCCACGCTATCGCGAACTGCTCGGCGACAGCTTCGCTCGGAAGCTCCTGGCCGAGGACTTCAGCCTCTATCTGCATCGGCCGACGGCGACCGATCCGTTACTCGCACCCGCTGGCTACGACGCGTTCTACGTGCTGTCGCCGGTGCCGCATCTCGACAGCGGCACCGACTGGGAGCGCACCGCCGAGCCGTATCGGCTCGCGGTCCAGCAACGCCTCGAGGAGAAGCTGTTGCTCGGCTTCGGCAACGCGATCGTCACGTCGCGGCTGCTGACGCCGCAGGACTTCCAGGACCGGCTGTCGTCGTTCAAGGGCGCGGCCTTCGGACTGGAGCCGGTCTTGACGCAGAGGGCGTGGTTTCGTCCGCACAACCGCAGCGAGGAGGTCGATCGGCTGTACCTCGTCGGCGCCGGGACGCATCCGGGCGCGGGACTGCCGGGCGTGCTCTCCTCGGCGCGCATTTTCGACAAGGTCGTGCCGCACGCCGACGTGCTGATCCGGGCGCGGTCCGCATGATCGCGGCCGCCGATCTCGCCGCCTGCAAGGCGTCGCTCGCCAACGGCTCGCGCACGTTCCTCGGGGCATCGTGGCTGCTACCGCCCGGCGTTCGCGAAGCGGCGTGCGCGTTGTACGCGTTCTGCCGCCTGGCCGACGATGCGGTCGACCAAGGGGTCGCGGCGGACGCGGTGGTCGTCCTGCGCACGCGCCCCTACGCGATCTACGCGGGACAGCCGATCGATCACGCGGCCGATCGCGCACTGGCCGTCGTCGTGCGCGAGCACGGCATCGCGCGTGCCTTGCTCGAGGCGTTGATCGAAGGCTTCGAGTGGGACGCGATGGGTCGGCAGTTCGAGACCCTCGACGAACTCACCGATTACGCCGCGCGCGTCGCCGGATCGGTCGGCGCGATGACGGCCTTGCTGATGGGCGTGCGTGCGCCGGCCGAACTGGCCCGCGCCTGCGACCTGGGTGTCGCGATGCAGCGCTCGAACATCGCGCGCGATGTCGGCGAGGACGCGCGCATGGGCCGCCTCTACCTCCCGCGCGCGTGGATGCGAGAGGCCGGCATCGACCCCGATGCGTGGCTTGCCCGTCCGGCCCACAGCGCCGCGCTGGGCGCGGTGATCCGGCGCCTGCTCGACGACGCCGATTGCCTGTACGCGCGCGGCGGCTCGGGCATCGCGAAGCGTCCCGCGTCCTGTCGTCCCGGCATCAACGCCGCGCGGCATCTCTACGCGGCGATCGGCCACGCGGTCGCGCGGCGCGGCTTCGATGCGGTGAGTGTCCGTGCGGTCGTGTCGCCGGCACGCAAGGCACGGTTGCTGTTCGCCTCCACGACCGGTTCCCTGTTGACGCGCCGACACTTGCAGAGCGAGCCGCCACTCGCCGCGACCTCCTATTTGGTCGACGCGGCGGCCGGGACGTCGATCGGTGTGAAGGGCGCCGCTTTGCCGCGCTGGAACATCGCCGCCCGCGCGATCTGGATCCTCGAACTCTTCGAGCGGCTCGAACGCCAGGACCATGAGACGAGCGCGATGCGCTGGCGCTTCGCCGCCGATCTGTCGAACGGCGTCGCGCACGAGACAGCGCGGTGATCTGGCTCGAGATCGTCATCGGGTTCGCCATCCTGATGGCGTGGGGCGTGTGGCAGTTGATCGACCTGAAGCGCGAAACGCGCAAAGACGAGGCGCGCCGCAAAGACCCCGCGAGTTAGAAGATCTGTCGCGGCATCCGGAAGGGCAGCAGCGCCCGCACCCAGCGGCGCTCGAAACGTTCCAGCGACAGGTGTTCGTGCACGCCGGTGACCGGCTGACCGAGCCGGTTCGTGCTCACCACAGAGCGCAAATAGGAAGGCCCGTCCTCGAAGGATTGCTCGACCGTGGATGCGACCGAAGCCTCCAGGCGCGTCGATGCCCGCAGTCCCCAGTGCGTGGCCGGAAGTTTCGCGATCAGCGGTGCCTCGGACGTGCCGCTGCCACCGTCCGCATCGAACCAGTCCGCGATCGAGAGCGGTCCACCGTGCCTTCGTTGTAGGTCGTAGACGACCGCGGTGCGCCCGTCGGCAAGGTGCGCCCGTGACCAGTTCCAGCGCATGAAGTCGCGTTCGAGTGGGACGTCGCCGCGATTGGTGTCGAGACAAGCCGAGGCCGACCACGCGAGCTTCGGTGCATCCAGATCGACCGCGATGCGTGCGCAAGGCTCGATGACACCCCAGCGATGGCGGGCTTGCGCGTCGAGTGTGCGACGTTGCGAGGGATGCGGTCCGGTCTCCACGTCGATGGTGCCGCGGATGCGGAAGGGCAGCGGGGCCGACACCTCGTCGAGATGCAGGCGCAAGGTGCCGCCGATCCATTCGAGCACGCTCGGGCCGATCACGCGTTGTGTCGCGTCGCGCGTCACCGCAGCGCGTCCGCGTTCGGTCATCGACCAGCGCTTGCCGTTCGCGCCGTAGAGCGCGACGTTGATCGCGCAATGATCGAGCGGGTCCGCGCCGGTGGCTGCTTGGACTCGTTGCCGACGAGAACGCGATGATCGTCAGGCCGTGTTGTCCGTCGGCGCTCAGCGCATCGAGGTACCACTACGCATAGCCGTCGTGTACGACGGGGACGTCGAAGGCTGCGAGGTCTGGCGATCCCCCATCACGCTCAGGGCCGCCAGCCGTCCCGAGAGCGCTGCCATCGGCACGCCCGGACCCGGATGCACGCTGCCTCCCGCCAGGTAGTGGTCAGGGACCCTCGTGACCCCCGGCATCGCCGTCGACGATTCCAGATGCAGACCGCACGTTGCCAGCTCGTCGAACATCAGCGATTCGCATCGTGCGATCTCCTCGGCAGTCAGTGGATGGAGGTCGGCGTCGGCCGGTCGATCCTGCGCGCAGACGTAAACCGTCGGGTCGGAGCGCGTCGTGCGCTCGACGAACAGCTCGTTGAATTCCTGCGGGCTGTCGCTGCTGAAGAACACGTTGTGACTCACCAGCGGGAAGCCGCGTGATCGCGCGACCAGGTGCCAGGTGATGCGGACAGCGAGCGCTGATCGCGACGGAGGGCCGGCGTCGCCGGGACGGCCGCGTCGCCGAGCAGGCCGGTCGTGAGCGCCGCGGTGTCGCCGTCGAACACGACCGCCTCGGCATCGATGCGCTCGCCGCTGGCCAACTGAACGCCCGTGGCTCGCCCGTTCGTGACGACGATGCGTGCGACCGGTTTCGCGCAGCGCACGCGACCGCCGCGCTTCTCGATCAGCGTCTGTATGGCGGCGGCGATGCGATGCGTGCCGCCGTCGACCAGCCACACGCCTTCCTGCTCGACGTGCGCCATCAGCATCAGCGTGGCGGGCGCGAGGAAGGGCGACGAGCCGCAGTAGGTCGCGTAGCGCCCGAACAGTTGCTTGAGTCGCGGATCGTGAAAGTAGCTGGACAGCTCGGACCACATCGTCGCGAACGGCGAGATGCGCATCAGGCCACCCAATCCGCGGATTCCGACGCGTTTCGCCAAAGACACCGGGGTGGGTTGCGAGGCACGCAGGAAGGGCTGATCGAGCGTCTGGTAGGTCGCCCGCGCCCGATCGCAGAACGCGCCGTAGCGCTTCGCTTCGGCCGCACCCGAGAACGCGTCGATCGCGTCGGTGCTACGCTGTAGGGCGGTAAAAGAATCGATTCAATTTGAGCCGTTCTACGCGTAACGCGCTTGCGTGCTCGCGGGCGTCAGGTTAGGCGCGTCGGCGAGCTGCGCGCCGGCGACTGCGAACAGCTCCTCGAAGACTCGGCGCAGCGTCAGCACGGTCGGTCCGCATTGAGGCACTCGCCGTCGATCGCGACGGTCCGCAGCTTGCCGCCGACCTGCGCGGCACTCTCCAGGACCAGGACCAGGACCTCGACATCCTGTGACGCGAGCTGCAACGCACACGCGACTCCGCCGAGACCGGCTCCAACGGTGACGACCGGAAGTTGCTTCACCACGATGCCGATTGACGCTGCGATTCCATGTGTCTATTCTACACGGCACCTTGATGTGTCAGGACAACGATACAACTCCGCTCCAGTCCCGTCGGGAGAGTGCCCGTGAATGCCCAGCAAAGAATCCATCGTGCCCTCGAGTCTGCCCTCGTCCGGGGCGATGCGCCCGGTGCGCCGCCGCGACTGGGACAGGCTGTCCGTCATGCAGTCTTTCCGGGCGGCGCACGCATCCGCCCCCAGCTCTGCATCGCGGTGTCGATGGCGTGCGGCGAGGACGATCCTGCCATCGCCGACGGTGCCGCCGCGGCGATCGAGCTGCTGCACTGCGCGTCGCTCGTGCACGACGACCTGCCGTGCTTCGACGATGCCGAGATTCGTCGCGGCCTGCCTTCGGTGCATGTCGCATTCGGTGAACGGCTCGCGGTTCTCGCGGGAGACGCGCTGATCGTGTCCGCCTTCGAGACGCTGGCGGTCGGTGCCGCCTGTTCGCCAGCGCGTCTAGCCGTGCTCGTCGGGACCATCGCGAGCTCCGTGGGCCGCCCGTTCGGGATCGTCGCCGGACAGGCGTGGGAGTGCGAGCCGCGCTGCGTCCTCACCGACTATCACCGTGCGAAGACGGGAGCGCTGTTCGCGGCAGCGACGATGGCCGGGGCGCAGGCCGCAGGTGCCGACGCACGGCCGTGGCGTGCACTCGGCGAGAGTCTCGGCGAGGCCTACCAGGCAGCCGACGATATCCGCGACGTGGTCTCGGATCCCAAAACGCTGGGCAAGCCGGTGGGTCGCGACGTCGCACTCGACCGTCCCAGCACAGCCCGCGAATACGGACTGCACGAAGCGATCCGTCAATTCGACCGGCTCGTCGCGGACGCGACGGCGGCCATCCCTGAATGTCCCGGCGCACCCTACCTGCGCGCGCTTGTGAAGAGCGAGGCGACGCGGCTCGTACCGGCGTCCTGGTGTACCGACATGGATCGGGTTGCGGCCTGCGGATTATCGAGAGCGATTTGATTCCGCAACTCCTGAACAGCTATTCTCCGGTCACGTTTGCGCCGGACCGACGCCTGGCTCCTGGGTAGAGCGGTCTCTGCCGCCTTGCTCCTGACGCGGGCCCTGGCGCTGAACACTCTGGTTGTTCAGCATGGACACTCATGAGTGGGTGTCAAGCTACTGGTTCGTGCAATTGCGTCACGTCGGCTTTCGTCCTCGTCTGGACAGAGCCGTGTTGACGACCGGTCATCGATGAGCAGCGTCCAGAATGGTGGGAATGGCGAAGAACACGAGAGCAGTCATCCGCAGTCAGGGTGCCGAGCAAGGGCGCGGGGTCGTCGACCCGGCTGCAGATGCGCAGCGACGTCTGCTGGATGCGCAGGCGTCGATCGATCGGGACTATGCGCGGCTGCGTGAACTCGAGACGCGCTATCGCTATCTGCTCCATTCGTCATCCGACGCGATCCTGCTGTTCGACGCGCCGACGCGGCGCATCTTCGAAGCCAATCCAGCCGCTTGCCAGCGCCTCGCCATCTCCGCGGCGGCGCTGATCGGCTCGTCGATCATGACGATCGTCGGCTCTTCCGGCGAGGCCACGCTGACGAAGCGCCTCGACGGGCTGGTCGCCGGTGCCGATGCAGACACCTTCTCGCTCGTCATGAGCGACGGCAGCAGCGTGACGGCCATGGCTTCCCTGTTCCGTCAGGACGGCGTGCCGGTCTTCCTCCTTTACCTCGACGCCCCGACCGGAAGGTCGAAGGCGCATGCCCGCGAAGGCGCGAGCGACAGTCGCTTCGTCGACTACTTCAGGGCCTCTCCGGACGCGACCGTGCTGACGGATCGCAGCGGCAAGATCGTGCAGGCGAACGGCGCCTTTCTCGAACTCGTTCAGATCCCGACCGAGCGGCAGGTGCGCGGCGCCTCGCTGGGACGCTGGCTGGGTCGGACCAGCGTCGACCTGGGCGTGCTCGTCACCAATCTCCGCCAGCGCAACGCGATCAAGCTGTTCGCGACCCATCTGCGCGCCGAACACGGCACCCTCACCGAAGTCGAGATTTCCGCGGTGGCGCTCGGCGAAGGCGAGGACGGCCTGCTGGGTTTCGCGATCCGCGACGTCGGTCGCCGGCTGCCGTCGAGCGCGAGCGCGCGGGACGACCTACCCAAGTCCGTGAGCCAGCTCACCGAACTGGTAGGTCGGATGCCGATGAAGGACATCGTCGGCAATACCGCCGGCCTGATCGAGCAGATGTGCATCCGGGCGGCCCTCGATCTGACGCGCGACAACCGGGTTGCGGCGGCTGAACTGCTGGGCCTCTCGAGGCAGAGTCTCTACGTCAAGCTGAGGCGCTACGAGATGCTGGACGCGGGCGCCAGCGAGCCGGAGTGACCGGCCGCTTCAGGCCGCGACGGTGTCGAACGATCCGCCCAGCTTGCTGAACGAAGCGAGGATGCTGGGTAGCCGGTGAGGGTTGAGATGGAGGTGGTCGAGGATCGCCGCATCGGCGACGACGAAGCTGTCCGAGATGCCTTCATGCTGCTACGCCCGATGCGCGAGATGCATGTTCCAGCCTTCGAACAGGCGGACCAGAATTTCCTGATCGGCCAGGATGCGGATGTCCGCATGGCGCGGTTCGTTGCGGATCCGGTTCCATAATTTTCCGAGCTCCTGGTTCGCCCCTTCGAGCCCCTGGAAGAAGTGCCCGCGGTCGTAGAGGATCACCCGGGGAAGATTGGCGGTCCTGTTCTTCTCGCGGGTATGCGCCAGAAGATAGAGCAGGTCGACGTCGGAGGTCTGGAACACCGCGCGACTTCGGTAGACGATGACCGACAAATTGGACATGGAGCGCTCTGCGACTGCAGGATTTGTGGGTTCCATCGACCGTACATCCAATCGTTGCTGAGTGCGCGCAGCGACTTTCGAGTGGCCGTATCGTGTCACTCCACATTGACAGCAGAGAATGTCAAGTAAGATGATGCGTCGCACGACGCGACCTCAGCTTTCGGCTGTGGCGTGGTGGCTTCCGGCCTGTCCATCGCTGATCGCTGGCCGATCGCGCTGGTCGGGATCATCCTGGCGGGCCCGCTGGTGTGTGCGACGAGCCAGGCGGTGAACGACTGGTTCGACCGCGACGTCGACGCGATCAACGAGCCGAACCGTCCGATCCCGCGTCGGGTCGCATGCCCGGTTGCTGGGGCATCAACATCGCGGTCGCCTGGACCGTGCTGTCCCTGCTGTTCTTTCGGCTGCAGCGACCGGACGGGGCACTGCTCGAGGTCGGTGTGCTGTGGTCGTCCGTGCTGGCCCTCACCCTCGTCATCAAGCGCAGGGATCGCGTCGGCGGTGTCCTGCTGATGCCCTACCTGCTCTGGGTGTCGTAAGCGTCCTTCCTCAACCTGACGATCGTCGCGTTGAACGCGCCCTTCGCAGGCCGTTGAGCGGGTAGCGATGGACGCTTCCACCATCGTCGGCCTCGTCATCGCCGTCCTGGTGATCGAGGTCGTCGTGCTGGCCGCGATGAGTCGCCGTTGCGGGCGACTGCCGCGACTCGGCGCGCTGCTGCCGAACCTCGCCGCGGGCCTGTTGTTGGTCATGGCGCTGCGCAGCGCCGTGTATCAGCAGGGCGTCCCCGCCATCGGCGCCTGCGTCGCGCTGGGCGGCATCGCCCACCTGCTGGATCTGCGCGGTCGCTCGAAAGGCTAGCCCGACTTCAGGTTGTTACGACGCGAAGACGGCACGTCGTTCGGCGTGCCGATCCGCTCGGTGTCCTCCAGTCCTGATTCGACGTCGCGGTGCGCCTGGTCAATTTGGGCGCGATTGGCCCGGTGCTGCTCGTTCTCCACGGGTGGCGTGGCTTTCTCGTCGCGGTCGTGGGGAAGCTCGGTGTTCCCGCCTGGCGATGCGGATGAATTGTTGGGGGTCATGAGGTCTCCCGTGGGTGGCTGAAGTTGATCCACCGCCAGCGCAGAAATTCCCCTCTCTGCGCCGTGCCACGGCACAAAAGCGATCGAAGCAGCAAATGCGGACGATGCGCTGCCTGTGGATAAGAATGTTCATAACGCACATTCAATGATCCCGCCAAGCCCTTATTTTGATGCAGAAAAGACTTCCGGATTGGCTGAGAACATGGACGCAAGCCCTTGTTCTGCAAAGTTTTTTGCAATTGTGTGCTTGACGCGACTCTCCGTGAATTTTAGAGTGGTAACAAGTGGGGATAAAGGGCGATTTAGGGGATAATTGCGCACCTCCAACGTACATTCAAAAGGACTGCATCGCGGTGTTTCAAGGGGCTTCCAGGCTGAACCTCGACGGGAAAGGACGCATGATCGTCCCTTCAAGGCACCGTGACGCGCTCAATCTGCAGAGTGAAGGCCGACTAACCTTGACGCGGCACCCGGACGGTTGTCTGTTGATGTTTCCCCGTCCGGCGTGGGAGACGGCGCGCGCCGACATCGCGAAGTGGCCGATTTCGGTCAAGCACTGGCAGCGCATCTTCCTGGGCAACGCGAACGACGTCGAGATGGACGGCGCCGGGCGCGTCCTGATCTCGCCCGAACTGCGGCATGCCACCAAGCTCGAGAACGACTCCAAGGTGATGTTGCTGGGCATGGGTACGCATTTCGAGATCTGGGAGGCAGGCGCTCACGAGAAGAACGAGGCTGAGACCCTCGCGGGCGGCTTCCCCGAAGACCTCAAGCACTTCAGCTTCTGAATCCCATGCATGTCCCAGTGCCCCGGGTCGATGCCGACGGTCGACGGCGGTCCCTTTCCATTCGCGCAGTCCTCGCTCCTTGGCCCAATCCAAATGCTCCCCGTCGACCGTCACCGGCGAAATCCCGCCCGACGGCGGCGCTGTGCCTGCGTTCGCGCACCGCACCGTCCTGCTCGACGAAGCCGTCGACGGCCTCGCGATCCTTGGCGCACGCAGCAGCGGCCGCTATGTCGACTGCACCTACGGACGCGGTGGGCACAGCCGGCTGGTCCTCGAGCGTCTCGCGGCGGACGGCCGACTGCTCGCGTTCGACCGCGACCCGGACGCCATCGCGTCGGCATCGCGGGACGCCGACCCGCGCTTCGCGATCGTCCATCAACGCTTCACGGTCCTGCGCGACGAGTGCCATGCCCGCGGCTGGGAGCAGGTCGACGGCATCCTTTTCGACCTCGGCATCTCTTCGCCGCAGATCGACGACGCGGCCCGCGGCTTCTCGTTCCGGCACGACGGTCCGCTCGACATGCGCATGGACCCGACCCGCGGCGTCTCCGCAGCCGAATGGCTCAACACCGCAAGCTCAGAAACCATCGAAAGGGTGATCCGCGACCATGGGGAAGAACGGTTTGCTTTTCAGATTGCACAGGCGGTTGTGGCTCGCCGGGCAGAGCAGCCTCTTTCGCGCACACGCGAGCTTGCCGAGCTCGTGGCAGCCACGATCCCGCGCCGGTCTCGCAAGGACGCTGCGCAGGACCCTGCCACGCGCACCTTTCAGGCTGTACGGATTCACGTCAATCAAGAGCTTGAAGAGCTCGAAGAGGGGTTGAGCCAGGCCATGGATCTGCTCGCTCCCGGCGGCCGTCTCGCGGTGATCGCGTTCCACTCGCTCGAGGATCGCATCGTCAAGCGCTTCATCGCGCGGCAAGCGCAGCCCGACGCGATGCTCGACGCGACCTCGCGTCGTCTGCCGATCCGCGCCGCCGACCTTCCGCAACCCGCGCTGACAGTGATCGCCCGCATCAAGCCCGGCACCAGCGAGGTCGCCGCCAACGGCCGCTCGCGCTCGGCGGTGCTGCGCGTCGCCGAGCGGACCCTCGCGCCACGCCTTCCCGTACAGGGTCGAGCATGAGCCGCCTGTCTGCCTTCTTCGCGCTGCTGCTGGTGCTGTCGGGACTTTCGCTGGTCTCGTCGCAGTACCGTGCACGCCAGTTGTTCATCGACCTCGATCGCGCTCAGGTCGCCGCGCGCAAGCTCGACGTCGAATGGCGCACGCTGCAGATCGACCAGACCAACTACTCGAAGCACAGCCTGATCGAGAGCGCGGCCGAGCGCGACCTCAAGATGCTGCGGCCGAGCCAGCGGCGCATCCAGTACATCACGCTGTCCGACCGTGCCTCGGCACCGCGTGACCTCGCGGCCCCGGCGAAGGCCGCCCCATGAAGAGCGTCCGTTTCCACGCGAGCCCGATCCTGGCCGTGAAGCTGCCGGCCTGGCGTTCGCGCTCGGTGCTGTGCCTGCTGTTCCTCGCGTTCCTGGCGCTGCTGGTGCGGGCCATCTGGCTGCAGGCGTTCTCGACGCGCTATCTGCAGGGGCAGGGCGACAAGCGTTACATGGTGACGCTGGAGACGGCGGCCACGCGCGGCAAGATCACCGATCGCAACGGCGACGTGCTGGCCTCGTCGATCCCGGCCTATTCGATCGGTGTCGAACTCGAGGACCTTGACGTGACGCCGGCCGAACTTGCCGAAGTGGCACGGCTGCTCGAGATGCCGCTGGCCGAGGTGAAGAAGAAGATCGCCGATCCGGTGCGCCGCTTCGTCTATCTGAAGCGCCAAGTGCAGCCGCTGGCCGCGCAGGCGATCGGCAAGCTTGGCGTTCCCGGCATCCGCCAGATGAAGGAGTTCCATCGCGAGTACCCGCAGGGCGAGATGATGGCCCACGTCGTCGGCTACACCAACGTGGACGACCTCGGCCAGGAGGGCATCGAGCTCGCGTGGCAGAAATCGCTGGCCGGCCTCGACGGCAGCCGCAAGGTGATCCGCAACCGTCTCAACCAGCCGATCGAGGACGTCGCCAGCATCCGCGCGCCACATGACGGTAGTGATCTCACGCTGTCGATCGACAGCCGGCTGCAATACCTCGCCTTCACCGAGCTCAAGAAGGCCGTCGACTTCCATCATGCGAAGGCCGGCGCCATCGTCGTGCTCGACGTGCGGACCGGCGAAGTGCTGGCTCTCGCGAACCTGCCGACCTACGACCCCAACGACCGTCGCAAGCTGACCGGCGAGCAGCTACGCAATCGCGTGCTCACCGATACCTATGAGCCGGGCTCGACGCTCAAGCCCTTCACTATCGCGCTCGCACTCGAACGCGGCGTCGTCAAGCCCGACACCGTGATGCAGACCTCGCCGGGCAAGTTCACGATCGGCCCCAACACGATCAGCGACACGCACAACCACGGCGCGATCACGGTCGAGGAAGTGATCAAGCTGTCGTCCAACATCGGTACCGCCAAGATCGCCCTCAAGATGCAGCCGCAGGACATGTGGGAGATGTACACGGCCGTCGGCCTCGGCCAGGCGCCCAAGTGGGGCTTCCCCGGCGCGGTCGCCGGACGCGTGCGGCCGTTCAAGAGCTGGCGCCCGATCGAGCAGGCCACGATGTCCTACGGTTACGGCCTGTCGGTGTCGCTGATCCAGATCGCGCGGGCCTACACGATGTTCGCGCGCGACGGCGAGATCGTGCCGCTGACGTTCTTCAAGACGGACACCACGGCCGGCACGCCCTACGTCAAGGGCACCCAGGTGATCCCGGTCGCCATCGCCCGCGAGATGCGCCACATGCTGGAGATGGCCGCGGGTCCCGGCGGCACGGCCCCCAAGGCGCAGGTGATGGGCTATCGCGTCGCGGGCAAGACCGGCACGGCACACAAGGTCGGCAGTCACGGCACCTACGACGGCAATCGCTATGTCGGCTCCTTCGTCGGCTTCGCGCCGGTGTCGAATCCGCGCATCGTGGTCGCGGTGATGATCGACGAGCCGTCGAACGGCGTCTACTTCGGCGGCGATGTCGCCGCCCCCGTCTTCTCGGCCGTCGTCGGCGGTGTCTTACGCACCCTCAACGTCGAGCCCGATTCACCCATCAAGTCGCTGATCATCCCGGTCGATTCGCCGAAGGAAACGCTGTGATGCAGATGCAACACGGTCACGGTCCGCTGCGGTCCGCGAAGCGGATCCCGATGAGGACCGTGCACCCGGCTGCGCAGTGGCTCGCCCGCACGGTGCCGTCGCGCGCGCAGCTCACCACCGACTCGCGGGCGATCGGTCCGGGCGACGTCTTCTTCGCCATCAAGGGCGCGCAGTACGACGGTCGCCTGTTCATCGTTGATGCGATCTCGCGCGGTGCGGCCGCGGTTGTCTACGACGCGACCGCTTTCTCGTGGCGGGACGAATGGAAGGTGCCCAATCGCCCCGAGCGCGAACTCAAGCGCAGTGCCGGGACGATCGCGGCCGACTGGTATCGTCGTCCGGCCGACGGTCTCCTGACGATCGGCGTGACCGGCACCAGCGGCAAGACCTCCACCGCGCTGTGGCTGGCACAGGCGCTCGGTGCGCTCGGCCAGAAGACCGTGATGGTCGGCACGCTCGGCATCGGTTTCCCCGATGAACTGGTCGACAGCGGCATGACGACACCCGACGCCGTGATGCTGCAGCGACGCCTGCGCGCGCTGGTGGATGCCGGCGCGAACGCGCTCGCCATCGAGGTCTCGTCGATCGGCATCGAGGAAGGCCGCGTCGCCGACATGCAGTTCGACGTCGCGGTCTTCACGAACCTGACCCGCGACCACCTCGACTATCACCGCACGATGGCCGACTACGAGGCCGCCAAGCGGAAGCTATTCCAGTGGCCCGGCCTCGCGCATGCGGTGATCAATGCCGACGACGCGGCCGGCGAACGCTTCGCGACGATCGCGGCCGCGGCCGGCGCCGAGGTGATCCGTACCTCGGCCAGCGGCGCGGCCCAGGCCGAGCTGCGCGCCCGCAAGGTCTCGGTCCGCGCCGACGGCCTCGCCTTCGAGATCTTCGGGGCTTTCGGCGTACGGCAGGTCTACACCGACTTCATCGGCAACTTCAACGTCGCCAACCTGCTCGGCGTGATCGGCGCGCTGCTGTCGGTCGGCGTGTCGATCGATGCGGCGCTCAACGCCTTGCAGATGCTGCAGCCCGTGCCCGGCCGCCTCGAGCGCGTCGACGTCGCGCCCGGCCAACGACCGGGCGGCATTGCCGCGCCGATGGTGCTGGTGGACTACGCGCACAAGCCGGACGCGCTCGAGAAGGCGCTCACCGCGTGCCGTCCGATCGTCGATGCACGCGGCGGCGAGCTGATCGTGATCTTCGGCTGCGGCGGCGACCGCGACGCCGGCAAGCGCCCGCTCATGGGCGAGATCGCCGCCCGTCTCGCCGATCGCGTGGTGGTCACCAGCGACAACCCGCGGACCGAAGTGCCGTCGACGATCATCGACCAGATCGTGGCCGGCATCGGCAAGCTCGGCTTCAATCCGCTGAGCTCGGGCTACACCGGGCCGTCGCTCGACGAGCGCGTGCGCGTCGAGTGCGATCGACGCGTGGCGATCTACGAAGCCATCGCGCTTGCGCAGGCCGCCGACGTCGTGGTGATCGCGGGCAAGGGCCACGAGAGCTACCAGGAGATCGGCCTCGTCCGTCATCCGTTCTCCGATGTCGCGGTCGCGACCGAGGCCCTGCGCCGCGAACGTCGGCGCAACGCACGGGACGGGGAGCCGCGCGCATGTTGAGCCTGCGCGAGGTGGCCAGCTTGACGCACGGTGAACTCGTCGGGTCGGTGGCAGACCTGCACATCGACGCGATCACGACCGACAGTCGCCACGTCCCGGCGGGATCGTTGTTCGTCGCGCTGAACGGCGAGCACTTCGACGGCCATGCGTTCGTCGACGACGTCGCGGCGCGCGGTGCGCGTGCAGTGCTGGTCGAGCGCTCGCGTCCGTCGCGTACCCTGCCTTCGATCGAGGTCGACGACACGCGTCGCGCACTCGGCGACCTCGCGGCCGGATGGCGCAGCCGCTTTTGCATGCCGCTGGTCGTCGTGACCGGCAGCAACGGCAAGAGCACGACGAAGGAAATGATCGCCTCGATCCTGGCGGCTGCGTACGGCGAGTACGACTGCTGGGCGACAAACGGCAACCTCAACAACGACATCGGCGTGCCACTCACGCTGTTCGGCCTGCGGACCCACCATCGCGCCGCCGTGATCGAGATCGGCATGAACCATCCCGGCGAGACCGCGCGGCTGGCCGAGATCGCGCGACCCGACGTGGCACTGGTCGTCAACGCGCAGCGCGAGCACCAGGAGTTCATGCAGAGCGTCGCCGCCGTCGCGCACGAGCACGCCTTCGCGATCACCTCGCTGCCTGTGGACGGAGTCGCCGTGTATCCGGTGGACGACGCGCATGCCGACGTCTGGAAGAGTGCCGCGCGCGAGCGTCGCATCGTCGACTTCGCGTGCGTCACCGCGCGCGACGTCGAGGCGAAGCCGGCGTCGGTCACCGGACGGGCGTACCTCGACCTGGACTCCACCGTCCTGCATCTCGACACGGTTGTCGGCACGACGACCGCGAAGCTCGAGGTACCCGGCGCGCACAACGCACACAACGCGACGGCCGCCGCGGCGGCCTGCATCGCGGCCGGTGTTCCGCTCGATGCGATCCGCATCGGACTCGAAGCCTTCCGTCCAATGCGCGGCCGTTCGCAACGCGTCGTCTTCAACGGCGGCACCGTCGTCGTCGACGACAGCTACAACGCCAATCCCGATTCGATGCGTGCGGCGATCGACCTCCTGGCTTCGCACGCTGCGCCGCGGCTGATGGTGATGGGCGACATGGGCGAGGTCGGTGACGAAGGGCCGCGCTTCCACGCCGAAATCGGCACGCATGCGCATCGGCAGGGCATCGAGTCGCTGTATGCGATCGGATCGGCCAGCCGCGCGAGCGTCGCTGCGTTCGGCAGAGGTGGCCTGCACTTCGACGCGGTAGAGCCGTTGATCGCCGCGGTCGAGGGCTGGGTCGCGAGCCACGCGGGCCGCGGCGCGATCGTCGTCAAGGGCTCGCGCTTCATGCGCATGGAACGCGTGGTCGCCGCGTTGACGAAGCAGTCGATCGAGGGAGCGCACTGATGCTGCTCGCCCTCGCGCAATGGCTCGGCCAGGACATCCGCTTCTTCAACGTGTTCACGTACATCACGTTGCGCGCGGTGCTCGCCACGCTGACCTCGCTAGCCATCGGACTACTGTGCGGACCGCTGGTGATCCGTCGCCTGACCGAGATGAAGATCGGCCAGGCGGTGCGGACTGACGGGCCCCAGACCCACCTCATCAAGTCCGGCACGCCGACCATGGGCGGCGCGCTGATCCTGCTGTCGATCGGCGTCGCGACGCTGCTGTGGTCCGACCTCAGCAACCGCTTCATGTGGGTCGTGCTGCTGGTGACGTTCGGCTTCGGCTGGATCGGCTGGGTCGACGACTACCGCAAGGTCGTGCGTCGCGATCCGAAGGGCATGAGCGCGAAGGAGAAGTACTTTTGGCAGTCGCTGATCGGTATCGTCGCGGCGATGTACCTCGCGTTCGCCGTCTCCGCGCAGAGCAACGCCGACGTCGCGCATCTCTTTTTCGGCTGGATCCGCAGCGGCTTCGACATGGACCTGCCGCCGAAGGCCGACTTCATCGTGCCGTTCTTCAAGAACGTCGCGTATCCGCTTGGGGCAATTGGCTTCATCGTGCTGACCTACATCGTCATCGTCGGCACCAGCAATGCGGTCAACATCACCGACGGTCTCGACGGGCTGGCGATCATGCCGACGATCCTGGTCGGTGCGGCGCTCGGCCTGTTCGCCTACGTGACCGGCCGCGCCGACTACTCGCGGTACCTGCTGTTCCCGCACATCCCGGGCGCGTCCGAACTGCTGGTCTTCTGCGCGGCGCTCGCGGGTGCGGGGCTTGCGTTCCTGTGGTTCAACGCCTATCCCGCGCAGGTCTTCATGGGCGATGTCGGCGCGCTCGCGCTCGGCGGCGCGCTCGGGACGATCGCGGTCATCGTGCGGCAGGAGATCGTGCTGTTCATCATGGGCGGCGTGTTCGTCGCGGAGACCGTGTCGGTGATGATCCAGGTCGTGTACTTCAAGTACACGAAGCGACGATATGGCGCGGGTAGACGCATCTTCCGAATGGCGCCGCTGCATCACCACTTCGAAGAGTCGGGGTGGAAGGAGACGCAGGTCGTGGTGCGGTTCTGGATCATCACGATGATGCTGGTGCTGGTGGGGCTTTCGACGTTGAAGCTGCGATGAACATCGATCTTGCTCAACGTTCGGTTCTCGTCCTCGGCCTCGGCGAATCCGGCCTCGCGATGGCGCGCTGGTGCCTGCGCGAAGGGGCGCGTGTACGCGTCGCGGATACGCGCGCGTCGCCGCCGAATCGCGAGACGGCGTCGTCGCTCGACCTCGAGCTGAAGCTCGGTGCGTTCGATGCTGCGCTGCTCGAAGGCGTCGACCTCGTCGCGATCAGTCCGGGCCTCGCACCGTCGGCCGAACCGCAATCGACCTTGCTCGCGGCCGCGAAGACGGCGAGCATCCCCATCGTCGGTGAGATCGAACTGTTCGCGCAGAAGCTCGTCGCCCTGAAGCTCGTGACGGGCTACGAACCCCGCGTACTCGCGATCACCGGCACCAACGGCAAGACGACCGTAACGCGGCTCGTGGGCGAGATGTGCAAGGCGGCGGGCCGCTCGGTCGTGGTCGCCGGGAATGTTTCGCCGGCCGCGCTCGATGCGCTGGCCGAGGCACTCGAAGGCGTCCTGCCCGACATCTGGGTGCTCGAGCTGTCGAGCTTCCAGCTCGCGACCACCACGAGCCTTGAGGCATCGGGTGCGACGGTGCTCAACATCACGCAGGACCATCTCGACTGGCACGGCAGCATGGAGGCGTACGCGAAGGCCAAGGCCTCGATCTTCGCCGAGGCCACCGTACGCGTCCTCAACCGCGACGACCCGCGCATGTCCGCGATGGACGATGCGACCGTGCCTTCGGTGCGCTTCGGGCTCGATGCCCCGCAAGCTCCGGGCGACTTCGGCGTGACGCGCGACAAGTCCGATCCCGAGAGCCTGCGCTGGCTCGCGCTGGCCGAAGGCAGCGACCCCAATGCCGAGGCCCGGGGCATCGTTCCCGGCAAGACGATCGGCAAGCGGCGTTCGGGCAAGCCGGTCGCGCCGGTCCCGGTGGGCGACCTGCGCGTCAAGCGGCTGATGCCGGTCGACGCGTTGAAGATCCGCGGCGACCACAACGTCGCCAACGTGCTCGCGGCACTGGCGCTCGGTCGATCGATCGGGCTGTCGATGGGCGCGATGCTGCGTGCGGCCGGCGCCTATCTCGGCGAGCCGCATCGCGTCGCCTTCGTGCTCGAACGCGCGGGCGTCGACTGGATCGAGGACAGCAAAGGCACCAATGTCGGTGCCACGGTCGCCGCGTTGAAGGGCCTCGGCCGCAAGGTCGTGTTGATCGCGGGCGGCCTCGGAAAGGGACAGGACTTCTCGCCGCTCGCCGCGCCGGTGGCTAAGCACGCCCGCGCCGTGCTGCTGATCGGCCGCGACAAGGCGATCCTGCGCGCTGCGCTCGCGGCGACCGGCATCGCGCTGTTCGACTGCGAGACGCTCGACCAGGCGGTGGAGGAAGCCGCGCTGATCGCGGAGCCGGGCGATGCGGTGCTGCTGTCGCCGGCCTGCGCGAGCCTCGACATGTTCCGCGACTACGAGGAACGTGCCGACGTCTTCGTGGCTGCCGTGCATCGAATCAATCAAGGCATCGCGGCGATCGAGGGGGCGACATGCTGACTGGCCTGCTCGATGCGCTGAACCTGCATCGCGACCGTAAGAACACGAGCGCACCGACGCGCGCGCGCAACGCGGTCGACCCGCTGCACCCGACGCGCTCCACCATGATGGCGTGGGACAAGCCGCTGTTCATGGTCTGCCTGGCATTGCTGCTGCTCGGGCTGGTGATGATCTATTCGGCCTCGATCGCGCTGTCCGAGTCGCCGAAGTTCAAGGGCATCAAGCCCACCGCGACCTACTTCCTGATGCGGCAGGCGCTGTTCATCGTGATCGGCTTTGCCGCCGGAGCGGTCGCGTTCCGCGTGCCGCTCGCGAAGTGGCAGCGCTGGTCGCCCTACCTGTTCATCGGCGCCATCGTGCTGCTGATCATGGTGCTGATCCCGGGGATCGGTCACGGTGTCAACGGCGCGAAGCGCTGGATCTCGCTGTACGCGATGAACCTGCAGCCGTCGGAGGTGATGAAGCTGATGGTGGTCCTGTACGCCGCCGACTACACGGTGCGCAAGCAGGCGTGGATGCACCAGCTCCGCAAAGGCTTCCTGCCGATGGCCGCGGTCGTCGTGCTGGTCGGTGCGCTGCTGCAGCTCGAGCCCGACCTCGGCGCGTTCATGGTGATCGCGGCGGTCGCCTTCGGCATCCTCTTCCTCGGTGGCATCAACGTCCGCATCTTCGCTGGCCTGAGCGTGGCGATGGTCTTCGGCTTCGTGATGATGGTCATGCTGATTCCGTATCGGCGACAGCGTTTCTTCGCGTATCTCGACCCGTTCGAGGAAGAAAACGCGGCGGGCAAGGCCTATCAGCTGACGCATTCGCTGATCGCGTTCGGCCGCGGCGAATGGCTGGGCGTGGGCCTCGGCGGCAGCGTCGAGAAGCTGCATTACCTGCCCGAGGCGCACACCGACTTCCTGCTCGCAGTGATCGGCGAGGAGCTGGGGCTCGTCGGCGTGGCGATCGTCATCGCGTTGTTCTTCTGGCTGGTGCAGCGCTCGTTCGAGATCGGTCGCCAGGCGATCGCGCTCGAACGCACCTACGCCGGCCTGGTCGCGAAAGGTGTCGGTATCTGGATCGGCGTGCAGGCGTTCATCAACATGGGCGTCAACCTCGGATTGTTGCCCACGAAGGGCCTGACGCTGCCGTTGATGAGCTACGGCGGCAGCGGCATCCTGGTGAACTGCCTCGCGTTCGCGCTGGTGCTGCGGGTGGATTACGAGAATCGCATCCTCATGCGCGGGGGGCGTGTATGACCCGCACGCTGCTGATCATGGCCGGCGGGACCGGTGGCCACATCATGCCGGGGCTTGCGATCGCCGAGACCATGCGGGCGCGCGGCTGGGCGATCCGCTGGCTCGGCACCGCGCACGGCATGGAGAACCGCCTCGTGCCCGAGGCCGGCATCGCGCTCGACACCATCGCGTTCGCCGGCCTGCGCGGCAAGGGCTTCGGCCATGCGCTGCGCGGCGTGGGGCAATTGATCGGCGGACTCGTCGAGAGCATCCGCTTCGTCGCGAAGCTTAAGCCGCACGCGGTCCTCGGCATGGGCGGTTACGTGACGGTCCCCGGGGGTTTCGCCGCCGCGCTGGCCCGCATTCCCCTGGCGCTGATGAATGCCGACTCGTCGTTGCTGATGTCGAACCGCGCGCTCAAGCCGTTCGCGACGCGCCTGATGTTCGGTCTGCCGGGCAAGGTCGACGAAGCCGGTGGCAAGGCGGTCTGGACCGGCAGTCCGGTACGCGCCGCGATCGGCGCGCTACCGCCGCCTGCCAAACGTTTCGCCGGCCGTAGCGGACCGCTGCGCGTGCTGGTGCTCGGCGGCAGCCTCGGGGCCGCGACGCTCAACCGCAACGTGCCGCTGGCGCTGGCGACGCTCGCCCCGGCCGACCGTCCGATCGTGGTCCACCAGGCCGGCGCACAGCACGCGGCCGCGCTCGCCGCCGTGTATCGCGATGTCGGTGTGGCCGCATCGGTCGAGCCCTTCATCGACGACATGGCCGCGCGCTACGCGGAGGCCGACCTGGTGATCTGTCGCGCGGGGGCCATCACCGTCAGCGAGCTGACGGCTGCAGGCGTCGCCAGCGTATTGGTACCGCTTCTGGCGTCCACGACGACCCATCAGCGCGACAACGCGATCTACCTCGAAGGCGCCGGTGCGTCCGTGCATCTGCCGCAGGCTGAACTCACGACCGAGTCGCTCTCGAAGCTCCTGCTGTCGTTCACGCGCGATCGTCTGCTGACGATGGCCGAAGCGGCGCGTGGCCTGGGCAAGCCGCAGGCCACCGCGACCGTGGCCGACGAGATCGAAGCGATCGCGCGAAAGGAATCCGCGTGAAGCACAAGATCAAGAACATCCACTTCGTAGGCATCGGAGGTTCGGGGATGTCCGGCATCGCCGAGGTGCTGCTCAACCTTGGCTACACGATCACCGGCTCCGACCTGTCGAGCAACGCGGCGACGCAGCGCCTCGTGCAGTTCGGTGCCGACATCAAGGTGGGTCACGACGCCGCGCACGTCGCCAACGCCGATGCGATCGTCGTGTCGACCGCGGTGAAGAACGACAATCCCGAGGTCGTCGAGGCGCGGCTGCGGCGCATCCCGGTGGTGCCGCGCGCCGTGATGCTGAGCGAGCTGATGCGCCTCAAGCGCGGCATCGCCATCGCCGGCGCGCACGGCAAGACGACGACCACGAGCCTGGTCGCGTCGGTGCTCGCGCAGGGCGGTCTGGACCCGACCTTCGTGATCGGCGGGCGTCTCAACAGCGCGGGATCGAACGCCAGGCTGGGGCAGGGCGATTTCATCGTCGTCGAGGCCGACGAGTCGGACGCGTCGTTCCTGAACCTGTTGCCGGTGATGGCGGTGATCACGAACATCGACGCGGACCACATGGAGACCTACGGCCACGACTTCGCGCGCCTCAAGCAGGCCTTCATCGAATTTACGCAGCGCCTGCCGTTCTACGGCACGGCCATCGTGTGTCTCGACGACGCCAACGTGCGCGAGATCATGCCGTTCATCTCGAAGCCGCTGACGACCTACGGCTTCGATGCCGAAGCGCAGATCCGCGCGATCGACGTGCGTGCCGAGGGTGGGCGCATGCGCTTCACAGTGACGCGGCAGAACGGCGTGACCCTGCCGCCGCTGGACGTGACGCTGAACCTGCCGGGCGATCACAACGTGCAGAACGCGCTGGCCGCGATCGCCGTCGCGACCGAACTGAGCATCGACGACGACGCCATCTGCGAGGCGCTCGCGCGCTTCACCGGTGTCGGTCGGCGCTTCCAGCGGCTCGGCGAGGTGCAGATCCCGGGCGCCGGAGGCCAGGCCTCGTTCACGCTGATCGACGACTACGGCCATCACCCGGTCGAGATGGCCGCGACGCTTGCCGCCTCGCGTGGCGCCTTCCCCGGACGTCGCGTCGTGCTCGCGTTCCAGCCGCATCGCTACACGCGCACACGCGACCTGTTCGAGGACTTTGCCCACGTGCTGTCGTCGGCCGACGCCGTCGTGCTGGGCGAGGTCTATGCCGCCGGCGAGGCGCCGATCGTCGCGGCCGACGGACGTTCGCTTGCGCGAGCAGTCCGCGTGACCGGCCGCGTCGAGCCGGTGTTCGTCGACGACATCGAGCAAATGCCCGACGCGATCCTCGGCGTGGTCCGCGACGGCGACGTCGTGATCACGATGGGCGCGGGTTCGATCGGCGGCGTACCCGGCAAGCTGCTGGAGAAGACGCGATGAACCACCCATTCGGCAAGGTCGGCGTGCTGCTCGGCGGTCACTCGGCCGAGCGCGATATTTCGATTCTGTCCGGCACCGGCGTGCTCCAGGCGCTCAGGTCGAAAGGTGTCGACGCGCACGCCTTCGACCCGGCCGAACGATCCCTCGGCGAACTCTCGGACGAAGGGTTCGATCGCGTCTTCATCGCGCTGCACGGCCGCTTCGGCGAGGACGGCGCGATCCAGGGCGCGCTCGAAGTGCTCGGCATCCCGTACACCGGCAGCGGCGTGATGAGCTCGTCGATCGCGATGGACAAGGTCTTCACGAAGCGCATCTGGGAGAGCCATCGGCTGCCGACGCCGCGCTACGCGGTGCTGGACCACGACAGCGACCTGCGCTTGGTGCCCGACCAGCTCGGCCTGCCGCTGATCATCAAGCCGCCGCACGAAGGCTCGACCATCGGCATCACGAAGGTCGCGGGCTATTCGCAGATGGGTGAGGCGTTCGAACTCGCGGCGCGCTTCGACGACGTGGTGTTGGCCGAGGAGTTCGTCGCAGGGCGCGAGCTGACGGTGTCGATCGTCCATCGCGCAGGCGGCGCGCTCGAGGCGCTGCCGATCATCGAGATCGTCGCGCCCGACGGCAACTACGACTACCAGAACAAGTACTTCACCGACGACACGCGCTATCTCTGCCCCGCGCCCATCGACGATGCGCTGGCGAATCGCATCCGCGAGCTGGCGCTGGAAGCCTTCCTCGCGATCGGCTGCGAGAGCTGGGGTCGCGTCGACTTCATGCTGCGCCATGCGGACAGCGAGCCCTTCCTGCTCGAGGTCAACACGTCGCCGGGCATGACGGGACACTCGCTGGTGCCGATGGCGGCGCGCGCGATCGGCCTGAGCTACGAGGACCTGTGCGTCGAGGTGCTCGCCAGCGCGCGGCTCAAGACCCGCCGCGCCAAGCTGTCGGATGCGACTGTCGTGAACCGCGATGTCGAGGACGACGCATGACGGAGGCCATCCATGTGGGATAGCCCGCGCCTCGTCAACCTCGTGGCGATGGTGATCGCGACGATCGCGTTGCTCGCGTTCGCGGCAGGCTCGGCCGCGTGGGCCTCCCGCCGTCCGATGTTCGCGTTGAAGCTGATCTGCGTGGAGCCGATGGCCATCGGCAGCGTCGCCGCGACGGGCTTTCGTCACGTCAACGGATCGACCATCCGTCAGGCGCAGTCGCCCAGCGTCCTCGCGTCGGCGGCCGGCAATTTCTTCACGGTCAATCTCGAAGCGGTCCGTCGTGCATTCGAGACCGTGGCCTGGGTGCGTCGTGCGCAGGTCCGCCGCGAATGGCCCGACCGTCTGGTCGTCACCATCGAGGAGCAGCAGGTGCTCGGCGCGTGGGACGACGGCCGCTTCGTCAACACCTTCGGCGAACTGTTCACGGCCAACTCGGCCGAAGCCGAGGAAGACGACAAGGCGCTGCCTGAACTCGCTGGACCGGAAGGCAGCGAACGCGACGTGGCCTCGCGCTACCTCGACTTCAAAAGCTGGTTCGCGAAGCTGTCGCTGGTCCCCGACCAGGTGACGCTGTCGCAGCGTTACGCCTGGAGCGTCCACTTCGACAACGGCACCGACAGCGGGCTGATGGTCGACCTCGGTCGCGAGCGCGATGGCAACACGGTGCCCGAGCGGGTCGTGCGGATGATCAACGCGTGGCCTGACCTGACGTCGCGCTGGCCGAAGCCGACGCTGATCGACCTGCGCTATCCGAACGGCTTCGCGTTGCGCGCCGAGGGCCTGCGACTGGCCGAAGAGAACAAGCCGGCAGCACGACCGGCGGTTGCCAATGCGAGGACCGGCAAGCCCGTCACGGCGGCGAAGACGCGTCCCAACCAGAACGAAACGAAGGCCAAGCGATGAGGGGAAACATCATGATCGAGAAACCGCTGTGACCAAGGACACCAAGGACCTGATCGTCGGTCTCGACATCGGCACGTCGAAGGTGGTCGCCGTCGTCGCGGAGTTGCAGGCCGACGGCCGCTTCGACGTGATCGGGATGGGACAGCACGAGTCGAAGGGGCTGAAGAAGGGCGTCGTCGTCAACATCGAGACGACGGTCAACTCGATCCAGCGCGCGCTGGAAGAGGCCGAGTTGATGGCCGACTGCAAGATCCGTGACGTCTACACGGGGATCGCCGGCAGCCACATCAAGAGCTTCAACTCGAGCGGCATGGTCGCCATCAAGGACAAGGAAGTCACGGCGATGGACGTCGCCCGCGTGGTCGAGACCGCGAAGGCCGTCAGCATCCCGGGCGACCAGCAGATGCTGCACGTGCTGACCCAGGAGTTCATCGTCGACGGGCAGGAAGACGTGCGCGAGCCGCTCGGCATGAGCGGCATGCGGCTCGAGGTCAAGGTTCACATCGTGACCGGCGCGGTCAGCGCCGCGCAGAACATCGTCAAGTGCGTGCGCCGCTGCGGGCTCGAGGTACAGGACCTGATCCTGCAGCCGCTCGCGTCCAGCCTCGCGGTGCTGACCGACGACGAGAAGGAACTCGGCGTGGTGCTGGTCGACGTCGGCGGCGGCACGACCGACATCGCGATCTTCACCGGAGGCGCGATCCGCCACACGGCCGTGATCCCGATCGCCGGCGACCAGATCACCAACGACATCGCGATGGCGCTGCGTACGCCGACCGCCGACGCGGAGGACATCAAGGTTTCGCACGGCACAGCCAAGCAGGTACTGGCGAACGCCGACGACATGATCGAGGTGCCGGGCATCGGCGAGCGCGGTCCGCGGATGTTGAGCCGCCAGGCGCTCGCCGCCGTGATCGAGCCGCGCGTCGAGGAACTGTTCTCCCTGGTGCAGCAGGTGGTGCGCGAAAGCGGTTACGAAGAGCTGCTGTCGTCCGGCGTCGTACTCACCGGCGGCACCGCGATGATGGACGGCATGGTCGAGCTCGGCGAGGACATCTTCCTCAAGCCCGTACGACTCGGCGTGCCCGACTACAACGGCAACCTGTCGGACGTGGTGCGCAGCCCGCGCTTCTCGACGGCGATGGGGTTGCTACAGGAAGCGCGGGTGCAGCGGCTGCGGGGACGTCGTGTGGCGTCGAGTCGCGGCGGCGTGAAGGACATCTTCCAGCGCATGCGCGAATGGTTCGTGGGAAATTTTTGAGGTGGGCGGTCGCGGTCGGCGGTAACGGAAAGGAACAAGGAATTCGGATATGGCCGCGTGCCGAATCCCAAGTCCTGGTTCCTGAATCGTGTTCTGAATTTGGATTCAATCTTCGGAGGTTGTCATGACGTTTGAAATGCTCGATAACGAAACGCAAGGTGCGGTGATCAAGGTCATCGGTGTCGGCGGCGCAGGTGGCAATGCCGTGCAGCACATGATCAATCGCGGGGTGCAGGGCGTGGACTTCATCTGCGCCAACACGGACGCGCAGGCGCTCGCGCGCTCGAAGGCCGAGAGCGTGATCCAGCTCGGCAAGTCGGGTCTCGGCGCCGGCGCCAAGCCCGAGAACGGCCGCGCCGCAGCCGAGGAGGCGCGCGAGCGCATTGCCGAGTCGCTGAAGGACGCGCACATGGTCTTCATCACCGCCGGCATGGGCGGCGGTACCGGTACCGGCGCGGCGCCGATCGTCGCGCAGGTCGCGAAGGAGATGGGCATCCTGACCGTCGGCGTGGTCTCGAAGCCGTTCGGCTTCGAAG
Organism: Betaproteobacteria bacterium; assembly: GCA_025356395.1. Taxonomy (GTDB): domain Bacteria; phylum Pseudomonadota; class Gammaproteobacteria; order Burkholderiales; family Burkholderiaceae_D; genus CAHJXF01. The sequence continues at coordinate 11,712 of JANXTA010000115.1, read as the reverse complement.
GCAGCCGCAAGATGCGCACGGCGGAAGAGGGCCTCGAGAGCCTGTCGTCGCATGTCGACTCGCTGATCGTCGTCCTCAACGAGAAACTCGAGGAAGTGATGGGCGAGGACGCCGAGATGGACGCGTGCTTCAAGTGCGCCGACGACGTGCTGCACAACGCGGTCGCGGGCATCGCCGAGATCATCAAGGTCGATGGCCTGATCAACGTCGACTTCGAGGACGTGAAGACGGTGATGAGCGAGCAGGGCAAGGCGATGATGGGCACGGCCATGGCCAACGGCATCGACCGCGCGCGTCTGGCAGCCGAGCAGGCGGTCACGAGTCCGCTGCTCGAAGGCGTCGACCTGTCGGGCGCCCGCGGTGTGCTGGTCAACATCACGGCGAGTCGCACGCTCAAGCTGCGCGAGACCCGTACGGTGATGGAGACCATCAGCGCGTTCGCGGCCGAAGACGCGACGGTGATCATGGGTGCGGTATACGACGACACGATGGGCGACAACCTGCGCGTCACGGTCGTGGCCACCGGCCTCGGTCGCGTCAAGCAGCGTCCGCAACTGGTGTCGAACACGCAGCCGATGCTCAAGACCGGCACCGACAACGGCTTTACGACCCATGCGGCCGGTGCACCGGTCACGGCGGCGGCAGGCAACAACTACGCCGACTACGACCAGCCGGCGGTGTGGCGTACCCGCGAGCACGCGGCGGCACGTGTGTCCGCGCTCGAGGAAAGCGGGATGGATCGCCTCGAGATCCCGGCTTTCCTGCGCAAGCAGGCGGACTGATGAGTCCGCGACGGATGGCAGGCCTTCGGGGCATCGAAGTCTTGCCATCCGTCGCGACTCGTCGCCGGATGTCGCGAAGGGACTGTCGCGAATCGGGTGCGCGGTTAAAATCGGCCGGGTGTCCCCACTCCCCAACGTCTTGTCGATGCTGGTCCGTCGCATGCGCGATCGCGACCTAGCTCCCTCTTCTCGAAGTGCCCGCATCGTGACGATGCTGACACTCGTTCTGATCACGCTCGTCGCGTTCGCACCGTCGCTCGTGGAAGCCGCACCGCGCAAGAACGCACCGATCCCCGCTCCCGTGCCGCCGACGATGCGTCTGGGCGATGCGGTCAAGCCGCTGGCCTACGAGGCCGAACTCACGATCGTCCCGACCCAGGAGCGCTTCGCCGGTCACGTCGTGATCCACGTCGAGGTGGCCAAGCCGACCGACTTCTTCTGGCTCAACGCGAAGCGACTCGACATCCGCAGCGCGACGCTGGTCGCGGGTGGCAAGACCTTCGTCGCCAAGACGACGCTGGGCGGTCGCGACTATCTCGGCTTGCGTTTCGCGACGGCCGTGCCGGCCGGCCGTGCGGTCCTGACCTTCGAATACGACGGGACGATCGACCGGACCGAAACGCTCGGCATCTTCAAGCAGCAGGACGGCGACAACTGGTACGCCTTCACGCAGTTCGAGGACACCGACGCACGTCGTGCCTTCCCGAGCTTCGACGAGCCGGGATGGAAGACGCCCTGGCACCTGTCGCTGGTCATCCCGACCAGCGCGGTCGCCGCGTCCAACATGCCGATCGCCAGCGAAGAGCCTTACCTCGCGCCGGTCGAGCCCGTGCGCAAAGGCGCCGTCGCGCCCCCGGCCGCGCCGCCGATGAAACGGGTGCGTTTTGCCCCGACGCCCCCGCTGCCGAGCTACCTGGTCGCGTTCGCGGTCGGGCCCTTCGATGTGGTCGACGGTGGCAAGGCCGGCAAGAAGGGCACGCCGTTGCGCTACCTCGTTCCCAAGGGACGTGCAGGCGAGATCGGCTTCGTGAAGGAAGCGACGCCGAAGCTCCTGGAGCAGCTCGAGGATTATTTCGGCCAGCCCTACCCCTTCGCGAAGCTGGACGCGGTCGCGATCCCGGTCACCGTCGGTTTCGGCGCGATGGAGAACGTGGGCCTGATCACCTATCAGATGCGGCTCCTGGTCGCGAAGCCGGAGCAGGAGACCGACCAGTTCAAGCGCGACTACGCGAGCGTCGCCGCCCACGAGATGGCGCACCAGTGGTTCGGCGACTTGGTCACCATGCAGTGGTGGAACGACGTCTGGCTCAACGAGTCCTTCGCGACTTGGATGAGCGCGAAGGTCGTGGAGCGGCTCTACCCGGTCTGGCAGACCCGGCTGTCCGGCGACGAGCGGCGTTTCCAGGCGATGCAGATCGATCGTCTGGCCTCCACCCGCCAGATCCGCCAGCCGATCAACACGCCCGACGACCTCGGCAACGCGTTCGATGCCATCAGCTATCAGAAGGGCGCTGCGGTGCTGGCGATGTTCGAGAACGCACTCGGCGAGGAACGCTTCCGCAACGGCGTGCGGCGTTACCTCTTCGAGCATGCGAACGGCAGCGCGCGGGCCGAGGACTTCTATGCGGCGATCGCCACCGAGGCGGGGTCCGACAACGCGGCCGTGGTCGCCGGCATGAAGACGTTCGTCGAGCAGCCCGGCGTGCCGCGCCTACAGGTCCTGCTCGATTGTGGGCTAGACGGCAGCGGGCCGCCGAAGCTCCAACTCACGCAGTCGCGTTACGTGCCCTCGAAGCCGATGGGCGATCCGGCCTTCGCGCAGCGCTGGACGTTCCCGGCCTGCTTCCAGTTCGGCCGCGGCGGCGACTTCAACGAGTTCTGCACGATGATCCAGGACGCCCGCACCGTGGTCCCGCTGCCTGCTGGCGAGTCCTGTCCCGCGTGGGTGCTGCCCAACCGCGGCGGCAGCGGCTACTTCGTGTCGTCGCTGACGGCCGAACTGACGCAGCAACTGGTGCGCACGCCGCTGCTGCCGTCGGAAGCCATCCCGGCCCTCGACGACGCGGCGACGCTGGTCGGCAGCGGCAACTGGCCGGTCGACCAGGCGCTCGATTTTGCCGCGCGCTTCATGAACAACCGGCAGGTGACGGTCTCGGAGGCCGCCGTGCGTCTCGCCGCGGAAGTGCGTCCGACCTGGCTCGACGAACCGGCGGATCGCGAGGCGTTCACGCGGTACGTTCAGAAGAATTTCGCAGGCAAGGCGAGGACGCTGGGCTGGACGGCGAAGCCGACCGACCGCGACGGCGACGCGGCGCTGCGCCAGCGCTTGCTGCCGTGGGTCGCGGACGTCGGTGCCGACGCCGGCCTGCAGCGCGAGGCCACCAAGCTGTCGCGGGACTGGGTCGGCGCGAAGGCGCCGTTCCCGGCGGGCGCGCGGGCCGTGCTGGTCACGGCGTCGCACTTCGCGCAGGGGGCGGCGGGGAAGGAACTGCTCGACGCCTATCTCGAGGGTATCGCCCGCACGAGCGGTGCCGACCGGGAAGTCCTGCTGGTCGCGCTCGGCTCGTTTCGCGATCCGATGCTCGCTGATGCGGCCTACGACGCGTTGTTCGCCGGCGCGGACGCACGCGACGGGCTGACGGCCATGCAGTCCGGGGCCGGTGGTGACGAGGGCGCCGCCATCCAGGCGATCCATTACCTGCACGGTCACTACGACGCGACGCTGCGACGCTTGCCGGAGAACGCGGGCGCGGGCCTGCCGCGGCTCGGCGCGAAGCTGTGCGACGCGAATGCACGCGGTGAATTCGACGCCACGTTCGCCGACCGGGCGGCCCAGGTTCCGGGCGGTGCCCGAACCTACGCGCAGACGTCCGAGCGGATCGGCATCTGTCTGGCCGCGCGCCAGATACAACGTGCAACATTCAAAGCCTATGTTGCGAAGCAATAAACACCTATAATCCTGCGCCGAATCAAGAACCTAAAAGCAACGGAGACCGCCATGCTGCGGCAACGGACCATCCATCAGATCGTCAAATCGACCGGCATCGGATTGCACTCAGGCACCCGCGTCGTGCTGTCGCTGCGCCCCGCGCCGCCGGACACCGGCATCGTGTTCCGGCGCATCGACTGCGATCCCCCGGTGGACCTGCCGGCCAGCGCGCTGGCGATCGGCGACACGCGCATGGCGTCGACGCTGCAGGTCGGCGACACCAGGGTGTCGACCATCGAACACCTCATGTCGGCGTGTGCCGGACTCGGCGTCGACAACCTGTACGTCGACGTCACGGCCGAAGAGATTCCGATCATGGACGGCAGCGCGAGCTCGTTTGTGTTCTTGCTGCAGTCGGCCGGCATCGAGGAACAGCCGCGCGCGAAGAAGTTCATTTGCGTGAGGAAGACTGTCGAGGTCCGCATCAAGGATGCCTGGGTGCGCCTGGAGCCGTTCTTCGGCTTTCGCCTCGACTTCTCGATCGACTTCAAGCATCCGGCCATCGACGCGACCGGCCAGAAGCACAGCATCGACTTCGCCGAGACGTCCTACGTCAAGGACATCGCCCGCGCCCGTACCTTCGGATTCATGCACGAGGCCGAGGCGCTGCGCTCGATGGGCCTGGCCCGCGGCGGCAGCTTCGACAACACGATCGTGATGGACGAGTACCGTATCCTCAACGGCGAGGGCCTGCGCGATTCGGCCGAGTTCGTGAAGCACAAGATCCTCGACGCGATCGGCGATCTGTACGTGATCGGGCATCCGCTGATCGGTGCTTACAGCGCCCACAAGTCGGGGCACGCGATGAACAACCAGTTGCTGCGTGCGCTGCTCGCGGACGAAGCGGGCTACGACATCGTCACCTTCGATGACGAGGCGAAGGCGCCTAGGGCCTTCACGTTCGGACTGGTCAGTGAGCCCGAACCCGCCTGACCGCGTTTAGCCCTGGCGACGCCGGCGGATCAGGCGTTCCACGGCCGATTTCAACGCCGAATCCTCGAGAGTCACGTTGAGTGCGGCGAAGGCGTCGAGCGCGCCCTGCGGGATCGACGTCATCGACGGGGCTCTCCAAGTCATTGATACGCCAGAGGAAACCTTCGGTTGAACGCGCATTCGAATTGCGTTAACCTTCCAGCCCCGGTCGAGCAGGCCGTCGCGAATTCTCGGCAGCGTCTGCCGCAGTTTGGCGGCAGCCCCGGCTGACGAGACGCGCAACATCACTGTTTCGTCGTCGAATCCCGACACTTCGCAGACCTCCCGCAGGGCAGACGGCATCAGGGCAAGGACGTCCTGTCGCAGTTTCAGCAGTCGTTGTGCGGCCGGCAGCAGCGCGGCCGCCTGATCGTGGCGTTGCAGGAAGTCGATGGCCGACGTCGCACTTGCGACGGTCGATCTCTGGCGCGGAAAAAATTTCATCATGGGCGCCGAAGGCGTTGCACCTGGAGAGTGGCCTAGTGCAGATCATCTTATTGCATCGACGTCTGGCACAAGCCCGCACGTTGACGCTCACCAACCGGCGCATCGCGGCGTATGTCGTGCTGATCGTGCTGGCGTTCGTGTTGCTTGCCGGCGGCATCGCGACCCTCGTCGTGCGCTACGCGGCGCAGAGCAAGTCGTCCGCCGTCCGCAACATGCTGGACCTCAATGCGAACGATGACGATGCCCGCAAGGATCGTTTCCTGCGCGAGAACCTCAACGCGATGGCGGTCAAGCTCGGCGAGATGCAGGCGCAGTTGATGCGGCTCGATGCGCTGGGCGGCCGCGTGTCGGGCCTCGCCGGCATCCAGCCCGAGGAATTCGACTTCAAGGCGTTGCCGCCGCGCGGCGGTCTCGAGCCGGGCGACGCGCACCGCATGACGATGAACGAGCTGAAAACCGAGCTCGACCGCGTCGCGCTCGATGTCGAGCATCGCAGCGACTACTTGAACGCCGTCGAGACCGAACTCATCAACGCGACGCTCAAGAGCAAGATGATGCCGACCATCCAGCCGGTCGACGTGAGCTACAACGCGTCGGGCTTCGGGGCGCGGATCGACCCCTTCAACGGGACGGTGGCGATGCACCAGGGCATCGACTTCGTGGCGCAGAGCGGGACGCCGATCGTGGCAGCAGCGGGCGGCGTGGTGATCGCGTCCGAGTGGCATCACGACTTCGGCAACATGATCGAGATCGACCACGGCAACGACATCACCACGTTGTATGCCCATGCCTCGAAGGTCTATGTGCGCATCGGCGACATCGTCAAGCGCAACCAGCACATCGCGGACGTGGGCTCGACGGGGCGCGCCACCGGTGCGCATCTGCACTTCGAGGTCCACGTCAAGAACGTGCCGCAGAACCCTGAGAAATTCCTCAACGCGGACCGCGGCGATGCCGTGGCCAGCAAGACGGTGGCCGCGCATTGATCACGATGTTCGCGGCCGCGGCTTGATATCGCCTCTTCAAGCGCCCCCTCGCCGATTCGTCCGTAGCTCTGGCTCAGCAAGGCCGCGTGATAAAATCGCCGCCTTTCGCAGGTGTCTGTGACTGCGGGTCGATCAACGACAGGCGCCGTCGCGCATCTTCGTCAGGGTCCGAACCGGTTGCCGGTCGCGCGTTCGACCGTCCAACCCGGCCCATGAGTGCGCATCCAATGAGTGGTACATCCTTCCTCCCATGCTGACAGGTCTTCTCAAGAAGGTCTTCGGCAGTCGCAACGAGCGACTGTTGAAGGAATACCGGCGAACCGTCGGCGCGATCAATGCGCTCGAGGCGTCGATGACGGCGCTTTCGGACGACGCGCTGCGGGCCAAGACGGCCGAGTTCAAGGCGCGTCACGTCGCGGGGGAGTCGCTCGGCGATCTGCTGCCTGAAGCCTTCGCCGTGGTTCGCGAAGGTTCGAAGCGCGCGCTCGGCATGCGTCACTTCGACGTCCAGATGATCGGCGGCATCGCGCTGCACGAAGGCAAGATCGCCGAGATGCGGACCGGCGAAGGCAAGACGCTGACGTCGACGTTGCCGGTGTATCTGAATGCCCTGACCGGCGAAGGCGTGCACCTGATCACGGTCAACGACTATCTCGTGCAGCGGGATGCCGCGGATATGGGGCGGCTGTACGACTTCCTCGGATTGACGGTCGGGACCAACCTGTCCCAGATGCCGCACGACCTGAAGCAGACGGCCTACGCCGCCGACATCACCTACGGCACCAACAACGAGTTCGGCTTCGACTACCTGCGCGACAACATGGTCTACGAGACCCGCGAGCGCGTGCAACGCGGACTGGCGTACGCCATCGTCGACGAGGTCGATTCGATCCTGATCGACGAGGCCCGCACGCCGCTGATCATCAGCGGCCAGGCCGAGGACCACACCGAGCTGTACGTCCGGCTCAACACGGTCCCGCCGCTGCTGGATCGCATGAAGGAAGAGGCGAAGCCCAGCGAGCCCGAGCCCGAAGGCGACTTCTGGGTCGACGAGAAGGGTCATCAGATCCAGCTCTCCGAGGCCGGCCACGAGAAGGCTGAGAAGATCCTCGAGAACATGGGGCTCCTGCCGGAAGACGCGTCGCTGTACGACCCGGCCAACATCCTGCTGGTCCATCACCTGATGGCCGCCCTGCGCGCGCACAACCTGTTCCACAAGGACCAGCAGTACGTCGTGCAGCCCGGTGAAGGCGGACAGGGCGAGGTCGTCATTGTCGACGAGTTCACCGGCCGCCTGATGGTCGGTCGCCGCTGGTCCGACGGCCTGCACCAGGCGGTCGAGGCGAAGGAAAGCGTCAAGATCCAGAATGAGAACCAGACGCTCGCGTCGATCACGTTCCAGAACTACTTCCGCATGTACGGCAAGCTGGCCGGCATGACCGGCACGGCCGACACCGAGGCTTACGAGTTCCAGGAGATCTACAACCTAGAGACCGTGGTGGTGCCGCCGAACAAGCCGTCGGCGCGCGTCGACAAGCTCGACCAGGTCTACAAGACCGCGGGCGAAAAGTTCAACGCGATCATCATGGACATCGAGGACTGCCGCAAACGCGGGCAGCCGGTGCTGGTCGGCACCACGTCGATCGAGAACTCGGAGCTGTTGTCGGGGCTCCTCAAGAAAAAGAAATTCCCGCACGAGGTGCTCAATGCGAAGCAGCACGCGCGCGAGGCCGAGATCATCGTGCAGGCCGGCGCGCCCGGTGCGGTGACCATCGCCACCAACATGGCCGGTCGCGGTACCGACATCGTGCTGGGCGGCAACGTCGGTCGGCAGGTCGACTACCTGAACGCCGACGAGACCAAGAGCGACGAGGAGAAGGCATTCGGCGTCGAGAAGCTGCGCGACGCCTGGCAGGGACTCCACGACCAGGTCACCGCTTCGGGCGGCCTGCACATCATCGGGACCGAGCGCCACGAGTCGCGGCGCGTCGACAACCAGTTGCGCGGCCGCAGCGGTCGCCAGGGCGATCCGGGTTCGTCGCGTTTCTACCTGTCGCTCGACGATCCGCTGTTGCGCATCTTCGCGGGCGATCGCGTCCGCGCGATCATGGATCGACTCAAGATGCCCGAGGGCGAACCGATCGAGGCCAGCATCGTGATGCGCTCGATCGAGACGGCGCAGCGCAAGGTCGAGGCCCGCAACTTCGACATCCGCAAGCAGCTGCTCGAATACGACGACGTCGCGAACGACCAGCGCAAGGTCATCTACCAGCAACGCAACGAACTGCTGGAGGCGCGCGACATTTCCGAGACCATCGCGTCGCTGCGCCAGGGTGTGTTCACAGCGGTGGTCCGCAACTCGGTCCCGGAAGGCGCTATCGAGGAGCAGTGGGACATCCCCGGCCTCGAGAGGACGCTGGCTTCCGAGTGGCAGCTCGACGTGCCGCTGACCGCGATGCTGGAAGGCGCGGAGACGCTCACCGACGAGGACATCGTCGAGCGTGTCAATGCGGCGGCCGAGGCGTCCTACGACGCGAAGATCGCGATCGCCGGCAAGGAAGCGTTCGGCGGCTTCGAGCGGTCGATCATGTTGCAGAGCCTCGACTCGCACTGGCGCGAACACCTGGCCGCGCTCGACCACCTGCGCCAGGGTATCCATCTGCGGGGCTATGCGCAGAAAAACCCGAAGCAGGAGTACAAGCGCGAGGCTTTCGAGCTGTTCTCGGCGCTGCTCGACGCGATCGGCAACGAGGTCACGCGCTTCATCATGACGGTCCGCGTGCAGACCCAGGAGCAGATCATCGCGGCCGAGGAACAGATGGCGGCTGCGGCGCCTGCGCTGGAGAACGTGCGTTATCAGCACGCCGACTTCGACGAGGCGCTGGCCACCGTCGGCGACGAGGAAGAAGTCGCAGTCGCTGCCTCGGAGCCCTTGGGTCGCCTGCAACAGCGCGCCGAGCCTCAGCGGGTCCAGCAGGTCCAGCGCTTCACCGACAAGGTCGGGCGCAACGATCCCTGTCCTTGCGGCAGCGGCAACAAATACAAGAACTGCCACGGCAAGCTTGCTTGAAGGAAGGCCGGATCATCGGTTGATTCATACGGGAATTAGTAAAGTTAGCGACTTTGCATAATTTCGCTAATCTCCGTATAAAGCATCGATGGATCCCGTCACCAATCCTTTCGCCCCGGGCGCCGGCACGCCACCACCCGAGTTGGCTGGACGAGACGACCTGCGGGAAACGGTCCGCATCGCCGTCGAGCGCGTCCGTCGTGGCCTGACGACCAAGAGCATCCTGATGGTCGGACTGCGCGGGGTCGGTAAAACGGTTCTGCTCGACCGCATGCGCGACGACGCCGAAGCGGCAGGCATCCACACGATGCGCATCGAGGCACCCGAGAGTCGATCGCTGCCGGCGCTGCTCGCCCCGCAACTCCGCCAGGCACTGCTGCGCTTGTCACGCAACGAGCACGCGAGGGATCTCGGCCAACGCGCACTGCGCGCGCTCTCGGGCTTCGCCAGGGCCCTGAAGGTGAAGTACCACGACATCGAAGTCGGCATCGATTTCGCGCCCGAGCCCGGCCTCGCGGACAACGGGGATCTCGAGCACGACCTGCCGGCCCTGTTCGAGGCCGTCGGCGCCACGGCGCAGAAGGCGGGCACGGCGCTGGTCGTCTTCATCGATGAGCTGCAATACGTCGACGAAGAGGAGATGGCGGCGTTGATCACGGCGCTGCATCGCTGTGCGCAGCGCCGCTTGCCGGTCACCCTGGTCGGCGCGGGACTTCCTCAGCTTCGAGGTCGGATGGGTCGCGCCAAGTCCTATGCAGAGCGGCTGTTCGACTTTCCCGAGGTCGGCGCGCTGCCGTCGGACGCTGCCCGGATCGCGATCGACAAGCCGGTGCGCGAGCAGTCGGCGGCCATCGACGGCGACGCGCTCGACCAGATCGTGCGCGAGACGCAGGGCTATCCCTATTTCCTGCAGGAATGGGGAAAGCACGCCTGGGAGGCGTCCGCGGCGTCACCGATCACGCTCGAAGACGTGCAGTTCGCGTCGGTCACCGCGATCGCAGCGCTCGACGAAAGCTTCTTTCGCGTGCGCTTCGATCGCCTGACGCCGGCCGAGAAGAAGTATCTCCGGGCGATGGCGGAACTGGGTGCCGGACCGCATCGCTCCGGCGATGTCGCCGAGCAACTGGAACGCAAGGTGACGTCGCTCGGACCGACGCGCAACCAGCTCATCGCCAAGGGCATGATCTGGAGTCCGAGTCACGGCGACACGGCGTTCACCGTGCCACTGTTCGATTCATTCATGCACCGGATCATGCCGGGCAACGACTGGCGGGAATAAGCGATGACCCACACCCTGATCGATCTGCGCAGCGACACCGTCACGCGCCCCACCGCCGCGATGCTCACCGCGATGGCCGCGGCCGAGGTCGGCGACGACGTCTACGGCGATGACCCGACCGTCAACCGGCTGCAGTACCGCCTGGCCGAGATGGCCGGCATGGATGCCGCGCTGTTCATGCCTTCGGGCACGCAGAGCAACCTCGCGGCGCTGATGGCGCACTGCGCGCGCGGCGACGAATACCTCGTCGGCCAGCACGCGCATACCTACAAGTACGAGGGCGGCGGCGCGGCCGTGCTGGGCAGCATCCAGCCGCAGCCGATCGAGAACGCCGAAGACGGCACGATCCCGCTCGCCAAGCTGCGTGCCGCGGTCAAGCCGCACGACGACCACTTCGCGCGCACGCGGCTGGTCGCGCTCGAGAACACCATCGGCGGCCAAGTCATCCCGCAGGCGTACGTCGAAGAGGTCTCGACTTTCGCGCGCGCGGCCGGGCTGGGGATGCATCTCGACGGCGCCCGCGTCTTCAACGCCGTCGTCGCGAGCGGCCTGTCGCTCGCCGAGGTCTGTGCGCCTTACGACTCGGTGTCGATCTGCCTGTCGAAGGGGCTCGGCACGCCGGTGGGTTCGGTCCTGTGCGGCTCACGAGGATTCATCGAGACCAGCCATCGCTGGCGGAAGATGCTGGGTGGCGGCCTGCGCCAGGCCGGCATCCTCGCAGCCGCCGGTCTCCACGCGCTCGACCATCACGTCGATCGGCTGGCCGACGACCATGCCAACGCGGCGCGTCTCGCCGAGGGGCTGCGCGGCATCGATGGCGTGACCGTCCGAGGCCCGTTCACGAACATGGTCTTCGTCGATTTTCCGCCGGCGAACGTGGACGGCCTGGCCACGCGGCTGAAGGTGGCCGGCATCGTGGCCAGCGTGGGTGCCCACACGCGCTTCGTAACCCATCTCGACATCGACCGCGCCCAAGTGGATCGGGTCATCGCGACGATCCTGGCGTTCTACGCGCGGCCGTAAAGCCGCATCGACCCCAGGCTAGATGTGATGTTGCAATAGGTTGTTCATCCGGAAGGTTCTGGGAGACTGGAGTTGTCGACGCCCCAGCAACCTCAGGAGACCAACCGGATGAACAGCCACAAGAATGCCAGAACGACTTATGAAGGACGCAAGTTGCTGATCGA